>JAJYMZ010000191.1 GCA_021786615.1 Acidobacteriota bacterium | reverse complement strand
GATCGCCTGAAAGCTTCCTTAGTCCTCATCCTTTCAGGAGATGTGCCGTTAGTCCGGGCCGAAACGGTGGCAGCGCTGTGCGAATCACCGGCTTCCCTCCTTGCCATGGAGATGCCGGATCCTTCGGGCTATGGGCGCGTGATCCAAAAACACGATGGCAGCCTTTCCAGGCTGGTGGAACAGCGGGACGCGACGACTGCTGAACGCGCCATCACGTTGGTGAACGGGGGCGCCTACGCCCTGCCCTGGGCCTTGCTGAAACCAGCGCTGCAGCGCCTGAAACCCAATAATGCCCAACACGAATTCTACCTGACCGACGCCGTGGTGGATGTGGCCAGCCAGCAGCCGGTCCAAGTGGTCCTTTGCGACACCGAAGAACTGGCGGGCATGAACTCCAGGAACGACCAGACCGCGTTGCAGGGTTCGGCGCAGTGGCGTATCAACGCTTTCTGGATGAAACAGGGCGTGAGTTTCCTGGACACCTCCAGCACCCTCCTGGGGCCTCGTGTGAAGCTGGGCCAGGACGTGCTTCTGGAGCCCTCGGTTCGCATGGAAGGTGTGGTCACGGTGGGCGCAGGAACTCGCGTAGGGCAAGGCTCCATCATCACTGGCGGGGAGATCGGCAGGGATGTTTCCATCCGGCCCTACTCCATCATTGAAGGCGCCTTGATCGGGGATCGTTGCGTGGTGGGGCCTTTCGCGAGATTGCGCGAAGGCACGGAATTGCAGGCGAATGTCCATGTGGGCAATTTCGTGGAGACCAAGCAGACCCTGTTGAAGAAGGGCGCCAAAGCCAATCACCTCGCCTATCTCGGGGATTCGGAAGTGGGCGAGAACACCAATGTCGGCGCCGGCGTGATCTTCTGCAATTACGATGGCCTCCACAAGCACCGCACTAGCGTTGGCAAGGAGGTCTTCATCGGCAGCGATTCACAGCTTGTGGCGCCCGTGAACATCGGGGATGGCGCCGTCATCGCGGCCGGAAGCACCATCACCGGGGATGTCCCCGATCACGCCCTGGCCATGACAAGGGCCCCGCTGGTACTCAAGGAGGAAGGCGCGGTCCGCTATTGGGGAAGGTTGAAAAAAAAGACATGAGGTAGACTCGAGGATTAACTCGAACCAGCGCCCCGGGAAATGAATGCTCAACTTTTTTCAGCGAATCGGCGAATCATTGATGGAATTCTTCAGCCAGGCTGGAGATTTCACCGTCATTTCGGCCCGCGCTCTGAGGGCGACCTTGAAGCGCCCCTTTGATTTCGAGAACCTCATGCGGCAGTTCGTGGCCGTGGGGGTGAACTCCATCCCCGTGGTCCTGCTCACAGGGCTGGCCGTCAGCATGGTCTTCGCGGTGCAGCTGGCCTTTGGCTTCAAGCAGTTCCAGGCCCAGGGCCTGGCCTCCAGCGTGGAGGGCCTGGCGGTGGTCCGGGAACTGGCGCCCGTGATCACCGGGCTCATGATGAGCGGGCGCGTCGGCTCCGCCATGGCGGCGGAACTGGGGACCATGCAGGTGACGGAGCAGATTGATGCCCTGGAGTGCCTGGCCACGGACCCCATCCACTTTCTATTCGTGCCCCGTCTCTTGGCGGCTTTGGTGATGCTGCCCCTGCTCACGGGCCTCGCGATCTACATCGGGTATTGGGGCGGATACCTCATCCTGGTCCACATTGAAGGACAGAGCGCCTTCACCTACGCCAGCGAGTTCTACAAACTTGTCGGAACCCGGGATCTCCGGATCGCGCTGACCAAGGCCATGGCCTTCGGTCTCATCATCGCGCTGGTGGGCTGCTGGCGGGGCTATCGGACCCGGGGGGGCGCTGAGGGCGTGGGCAACGCCCCCACCAGCAGCGTGGTGACTTCTTCGCTGTGGATCCTGATGACGGATTTCTTCCTGACGAAGCTGATGCTGGTATGAGCTCCGTCATCGAAGTCGCCAACGTGTCCAAGGCCTTCGGTCCGAAGGTCGTGCTCAAGAATGTGAATATCCAAGTGGAACAGGGCGAGAGCCTGGTGATCATGGGCGGGTCGGGCACCGGCAAGACGGTGCTGCTACGCATCATCATGGGGCTGCTGACGCCTGACAGCGGCCATGTCACGATTGACGGGAAGACCATTCAAGGACTCAGCATCCCGGAGCTTTTCGAGGTCCGCAAGCAGATCGGCATGTGCTTCCAGATGGCGGCGCTCTTTGATTCCATGAGCGTGTTCGAAAATGTCGGATTCGCGCTCAAGCGGCACACGAAGATGACGAAAAAGGAAATCGCCCTTCGCGTGGATGAATGCCTCGCCATGGTGGGTCTCAAGGGCAGCGACAAGCTCAAGCCCGCGGAACTTTCTGGCGGCATGAAGCGCCGGGTGGGCTTCGCGCGGGCCATCGCGCTGAAACCCAAGATCCTGCTTTTCGACGAACCCACCACGGGCCTGGACCCGGTCATGACGGATGTCATCGGCCGCATCATCCTGGATCTCAAGCATGAATTGGGCGTCACCAGCATCACCATCACCCACGATCTGAAATCCGCCTTCATGATCGCCGATCGAGTGGCCCTGATCTTCCAGGGCGAGTGCCTGGCCATCGAAAGGCCGGAGGCTTTCAAACTGAACCCCAACCCCGTGATCCAGCAATTCCTGCGGGGCGATGCGGATGGACCTTTCCTCCAGGACCCCCCACCTCCCAAACGAACGCCCCAGGAGGCGAATGTATGAAAATCGAAACCAAGGTCGGCCTCTTCTTCGTGGGCACTCTCGTGGTCCTGGGGATCCTCATCTTCAACACGGGGAAATTCAGCTTCGGCGGCGACGGGGATTCAGAACGCTTCGTCGTCTATTTCGACCAGGTTGCGGGCCTGGCGGTGCAGGCACCGGTCCGCGTGGCTGGCGTGAAGGTGGGGGAAGTGAAGACCATCACCCTGGACCATGGCCGGGCCAAGGTGGTCCTCAAGCTGGACAAGGCGTTCCCGGTTTATTCGGATTCCCAGGCTTCTTTAAGCTCCATCGGCATCCTGGGCGAGAAATATATAGACATCACCCAGGGACACTACGAGAAGGGGCTTCTCGATCCCTCGGTACCCATCGCCAGCAGGGGCGGCGTGAGCCTGGATGACCTGATGGTCACCCTGGCGGCCATCAGCCGGGATATCAAGGGTGTTACGGGGGCTCTCAACCACTCCATCGGTGGTGAGGAAGGCCAGGCCAAGTTGGACGAGATCGTGGACAACATCCGCGTGCTCACCGGGGAATTCCGCACCTTGTCCCAGGAAAACCACGCGGCCATCAACAACACTTTGGCCAACGCCGAAGTCCTGACCGGCGACTTGCGGGAGCGGATGCCGCGCCTGGCCCAGCAATTCGAGGATCTGGGCAAGCACCTGGATGCGCTGGTGCAGGAGACGCGGCCCGAACTGCGCGGCACCATGCAGGACATCCACAAGCTGGCGGGCAGTTTCCAGGAGACTTCCGCCAATCTCAAGAACATCACGGCCAAGCTCAACAACGGCGAAGGCACCATCGGCAAGCTCCTGAACGACGATTCCACCATCAAGAAGATCAATACCGCCGTGGACAGCCTGAATGACATGCTGGGCGGCGTAAAATCCATGGACCTGAGGCTCGACATGAACGGGGCCCGCTGGACCTCCCGGGGGGACAGCCAGGTGGGCTTAGGGATTGAGCTCGCGCCTCGCCACGATTACTGGTATGCGTTGGACCTGAGTTCCACGCCGGATGGCAAGATCGCCGATTCGACCCGCACCGTCCAGAAGATTGATCCCGTCACGGGCCTGCCTGTGAATGTGTTGGAGAAGACCCGCACCGTGACTTCCGATCAAGCAGTCACCGTATCGGCGCAGTTCGCCAAGCGCTTCGCTGAGAACTGGGTGCTCACCGCAGGCATTGTGGAGGGCAAGGGTGGCGGTGGCATCGAGTGGCGTTCCTTCGAGGACCGCTTCCGAGTAGGCGCCATGGCCTATGACTTCACCAAGCGCGACGACAAGCCCAACCCCCGGTACCGCCTGACCGCCAGCTACCAGTTCTGGAAGAACGTCTACGTGAAGGCGGGCGGCCAGGACCTTGGCAACAAGGAATTGCGGACATTCTTCATCGGTGGTGGCATCCGCTGGAAGGATGACGATCTTAAAAAACTCGTGGGCCTGGCCAGCTCCGCCAAGTGATCCCCGGAATTCCAAGGCTGAATTTTCATCCTTTCCATTCCTGGTTTGGGTTGAGAATGGAAGCCATGACCCTCGACACCTTGCCCGCTGAACGCTATGGAATGTTCCTATGGGTGCGGCGAGGCCTGCCCTTGGCATTGATGGCTGCCTTCCTATTGATGGGCATCCTGCTGTCGCATGCCCCCCACACGCCCCACGGCTTCGGATGGTGCGCGCTGGCGGCTATGGCCATGGCCGGCGTGGCTTGGCCGACTTTCAAGCGGGGCGAAGCTTATTTGCGGGCTCGCCGCGCTATCATCCGCTGGGATGGCATGTGGGTTTGGCTCCTCAGGCCATTGGCCAAGGCCGTGGGCAAAGAAGATGAATGGATCCTCTCCTTTTGCGGCTGGAACAACAAGCTCGTGCGCGAAGCTTTCGAGGTCCGGAAATCCAGGCGCTCCCTCATTCTTCTGCCCCACTGCGTCCAGCTAGCCAAATGCCGTGCGCCGATCCTGGATGATCTAGAAAAATGCTATGACTGCGGCCTTTGCCCCGTTGGCGATTACATGCATGGCATCCTGGAAAACGGATGGGAGAGCCGCATCACGAACCGCAGCCACAAGGCCTACCGGGAAGCCCGTGAATACCGGCCTGACCTGATCGTCGCGGTGAGTTGCACGGACCGACTGCTCAAAGGCCTCACCAAGCTGTCTGAAGTCCCGGCCTACGTGATCCCGCTGACTCTGCCCCACGGCATGTGCGTGGATACGCAATTCAGCGTTCCGCACCTCATGGCCGCCATGCGCACCCTCGCGGAACCCAAACTGGGCCCTCGCCCGCTGGAAGGCCAGAACGCCGAAAGCGCGGCCTGATGCAGGCATCGGCAAGGTGCTATTGATCCCATGAGGCCCCCGGAATTTCTCACCCGCAGGTTGTTTGAAAAGCTCCTGGGCAAGGAGCTGCTGGCCTATCTGCTGCACCTGCGACCGACTGAATGGCCAATCATGACCGCCCACTTTTTCCTGGGTACGCTGTTGGCTATCGGAGGGTCCGCCTTCACCTCGAAGGCTAAGGCCAGCCTCATCGCCTGGGCCATTTTCGTGGCGCTCATGAATGGTGGCACGCTGGCGTTGAACTCCGCCTTCGATCAGGACGAAGGGGACATCGGCTACCTGAAAGCGCCCCCGAAACCGCCAAAATATTTGGCTCATTTTGGATTCACGCTGTTGGCCGGCAGTCTGGCGTGGAGCATGGTTTTCATCCGCGTGAAGCCTGGCGGCCGCTACTTCTTCGAGATCGTGCTGACCTGCGTGCTGCTGAGCATCCTCTACAGCGTACCGCCCATCCGCCTGAAGGCCCGGGCCGGCTGGGACCTGCTCATCAACTGCGTGGGTTTTGGATTCTTCACCCCCATGGCGGGCTGGGTCTTCACTGGACGGGGCCTGGAACCGGTCCTGATGAGCCTTTGCATCGGCTTCGGCCTGCTCTTCGCGGCCCTCTACCCATTGACCCAGATCTATCAGGTCGAAGAGGACACCCAGCGCGGCGACCAGACGCTCGTGATCCGTTTCGGCATTGGGCATAGCCTTACCTATGCGATCCTGGCAACGCTCAGTGCCCACGCCTGGTTCGCCCAGGCCTGCCTCAAGGCCCAGGCCAACCCCACCTACCTCTTGATCTCACTTGCGGCGTGGCTCGGAATCTTGGTGCCTTGGCGTCTGCGCTGGCAAAAGGTCAGCGCGCAGCAAGCTGAAGCCGGTATGTACCGCGGCCTCGCCGCCTGGGCCATCACGGATGTCAGCGTGCTTGTGCTGTTGTGGCCGAGGTAAGTTAAGAGTTCAGAGTCGAGTGTCGAAAATCGGGAGTTCAATCGAAAATCGAAAATCGAAAATTTTACATTCCATTCCTTATGATCATTCCCCAAATTCCCCCGCCCTTCCCCCTCGCCTGGGGTTTCTCCACGAAGCTGGATGACTCCGCGGACTTGCCGCCGGTGCGGCTTTCCCAGGTGCATGGGTGCCGCATCGTGGGCGCTTCGGATGTTTTGCAGGAGGGCGATGGAATCTGGACTATGCAGCCCGGCCTGCGGATTGGTGTTCGAGTGGCTGACTGTGTGCCAATTCTGCTGGCGGGATTGGTGGAGAAGAAACCATGGATCGCAGCCCTGCACGCGGGTTGGCGTGGGGCGGCGGCAGGGATATTCCGAAAAAGCCTTGAAGTATTCAGGGCCCGGGGGGGCGATCTCTCATCCCTGGTGTGGGCCTTGGGCCCCTGCATCCAGCCTTGCCATTTCGAAGTGGGGGAAGAAGTCATCATGGCCGCGCGACAGAATTCGGCTTGGCACGAGGGATTGGTGTCCTTCAGCCCTTCAGGCAAGCCACATCTTGATCTCCAAGGCCTCCTGCGCGCCCAGGGCCTGAGCCTGGGCCTGGCCCCCACCAACGAAGGCTCCGTGCCGCTCTGCACCGTCTGCGAGAAAGAGTTGCTGTGGTCCTATCGCCGTGGCGACCGCAGCGAGCGGCAATGGGGTTGGATCGAAATTGATTGAATTGCCGATTGCCGATTGCCGATTGCCGATTTTCGATTTGATACGTAGCAGGGACGCAGCTCCGCAGGGATCCATCGACAATCGTCAATCTACAATCGACAATGGAAGCATGCTGAACATCACCGAAGTGCGGATCAACAAGGTCGAAGGGGACGAGAAGCTGCGTGCCTTCGCAAGCCTGGTCATTGATGAATGTTTCCTGGTGGGCGACCTGAGGGTGCTGGAAAATGAGGATGGCTACTATGTGGTCATGCCCAGCAAACGCAAGCGGGACGGAACTTTCAAGGACATCGCCTACCCTTTGAACACAGGCGTGAAGGACTTCATCCAGGAGAAGGTCCTGCTGGCCTTCGAGGCCGCCACGGGCCGCAAAGCCATCTCCCGCATGGAGCAGGGCGAGCCGGGTCCCGTCCGCCCTGACCTGCTCGGTGTCGAGGAATTCGGCTTTACGCCCAAGAGCACGCCGGGCTGACAAATTCTGGACCCTGCATTTGTACAGGATGAAATTGGCTTCAGGCCTCAGGCTACGGACTTCAGGCAAACCTATCGTTTTGCATCGGACTGTTTCCTTGATGATGCGAACCTGAAGCCTGCAGCCCGAAGCCTGAAGCCAGAGCGGTTCATCCAATCGCAAAGTACGGGTTAGTACCGCCCCGGCGGCGGTGGCGCGAAATCGCCATCCCACATGCGGTTCCGTGGAGGTTGTGGCGGGTGGACGCGGATCACGCCCAGCCGGCACAGGGTCTCGCGCCATTCGTACTTAATGAAGGTCTTCTCAAAGGCCACGGCTTCGGGCTCGAAGGCCACGGCGATGGAGGGGGAATACTCTTCACTGCCGTACCCTGTGCCTGCTTCAGCCTTCTTGTCCCGCTGAGCTGAGTCCCTGCTTGATTCGGCAGCCGCACTTGGGGCCAAGGCTCCAATTCCGGACATGGATTTCCGTGGCTGGTCATTCCGGTATTCATGCCGGTATTGGGGCACGGGCTGGTGCCGCACTTCCGGGTAGGCCACCAGGGCGATGACGCCCATGGCCGACTCATCGTTGAAAGCCGCGGCATAGGAATCTGGCGCTTCGGTGAAGTAGAAGCGGTTGATCCGGTCCCGCCCGGTGCGCCAGCCGCCATATTCAGCGGTTTGGTGGGGTTCCAGGACGTACATCTGCTCGTTGTTCCGCAGCCAGGATTTACCGCCGGAAAGGATGTTGCGCCCATCCACCGCGATGACCACGCCCACGCGCCGATCCAGGTTGTTCCGCACCATGATGCGATAGCTCTCCCCCTTCACGGCTTCGGCGTAGACCCGGGAATTGCCGCTTCGGTTCGCAGCCGGATAGAACGAAAGCTTGCGGCCGGAATCCGTCCGGATTTCCAGCGTGACCGCGTGGCCGGCGCTGTCCGCTAACGCGGGATGCGCGCAACCCACCAAACCTGCGGTGAGCAACAACATC
>JAJYMZ010000316.1 GCA_021786615.1 Acidobacteriota bacterium | reverse complement strand
ACTCTGAGGGATGCGATCCTGAAGCCTGAAGCCTGAAGCCCGAAGCCAGAAGCCAATCGAGATTTTCATTCCACAGCGGGTCCCCCGCAGGGGGATTGCGTCTACTGCCCGCCGCCCAATGCCCACAATTCCTGGGCGATGCGGGACGCGCCGAGGCCATCCACCAGGGAACGGCCATCGCGGCTCTGTTCGTTGCGGCTGTCCTGACCCTCGGGACCCAGCCACTGCTCCAGCGCCTTGGTGGTGATATCCAGGCCGGCCTCCTGCCCCACGCCCAGATCAAAGCAGGCCGACGCCTGGGCCAGGTCCGCCAGGATCCGGTGCTGCCGCTCATTCTGCCCCCAGGCCGCCACGGGGATGCCAAGGCACAAGGCCTCGGTGAGCGTCACGCCCGCGCTGCACCAAAGGGCGTCATAGCCTGGAAGGGCCTGGGTGAGATTGGGCAGGGTCTTGTGGATGGAACAGCCAGCGAAGGCATTCCCGGGGATCTCCACCGGAGCCAGGATCGTGCAGGTGCCCCGCCAACGGTCCTCATTGACCAAACGCTCCAGCACCTTGAAGGCGCGTTGCGCCAGGCCCGCGCCATCGCTGCCCCCAAAGGTCACCAGCAGACGGTGGACCGCCAGGGGTTGCAGGGGCTGGCGCTTGGGCCGGAGGGCATGGGCCGCGCCGCCCACCACGGCGAACCGGGTGCCCCGCAGCACGCGGCACTGCCCATGCTGCCCCTCGAAGGGCCGCACCTTGCGCCCTTCCACGGTCTTCATGGGGTGGTCGGGGAACTCCACACCTTCCAGGAACGGCTGGAAGAGCAGGTCGGCGCTTTCGTGGGCGTCCCCGTCATCCTCCATCACCGCCACCTTCAGGGGCCTGAGAGCCTCGATTTGGGCGTGGTCCAGATCCCAAAGGTCCAGCAACACCACCTGGGATTTGGCGATCAATTCCTTGGGCAAGGGTGCATTGGAAGCCGTGCCGAGATCCACAACCTCGCAGGGCAGGGCAGCCTCGCTGAAGGGCTGCAATCCCGAGCCCACGCGCCGGGCCCGCTCATCGCCTGAGATGGCGAGAGTGGTGGCGCCCCCCAGCACGCGCCAGGCCTCATCCACGGCCAGCGCGCGGGCCACATGCCCAAGGCCCAGCCGGAGATCGGCATGGACTCGGATGATCAGGTGAGGCTGCATGGGTTCCAAAAGAGGTTTCTCAAGTCTAGCCAAACGGAAGAATCCGGGAAGAGGGATCGTTTGGGTATGGTTGAGGCATCTATTCCAGGAGCCCCGGTGACCAGCATGCCCACCTTCGATCCCACTATGAACTCAGGCCAGAGCCAACCGAAAGAGATGGCTCCCGGCGCTAAGGCCGGCCGCATCTGCGGCATCCTCGCCATCGTCCTGGCCCTCACCTGCGTGGGCATTCCCATCGCGATCATCCTCGGCATCGTCGCCATCGTGAAGACCAGCAAGGCCAGGAGCCTGGCCCGCAGCTATCCCGACACCTACGAGATCCCGTCCAGCGCGGGTCTCATCCTGGGCATCGTGGGTCTCTGCCTGCCCATCGTGATGCTGCCCGTGGCGGGCATCGTCAGCGCCATCGCCATCCCCGCGCTGCTCTCCCAGCGGGCCCGGGCCAGGGACAAAGCGGCAATCTCGAACATGGTTGGCCGATTTGGGGATTTGGTAAGTCAATACGACCAGCTTGCGGAAACCAAACAATCACCTGAAGAAATCAGGGGCCGCTTGGAGGCCTATCTGAAAACCTCCACAGCCCAGGATAAGAATCCGTGGGACATCGCTCAACCCGCCTACCGATGGACCATCACTGAGGGTGGCGCGACGAAGGAAGACACCGAACTCGTTGCCCGGGAAAAGGCCATGGCCGTTGGCCAAGTGATCTTTGTGTTCACGGCCCCCGTGCGAGGCCGTTCGGGCTTCGTCGGCGGTGGATTACCCTATGCGGTTCCAGCCCCCGATGATGCGCCTGATGCGCCCGCGCAGGGCCATCCCGGCTTCATCGGCGGCGCTGTGAAGGTGCAGAACATGGTGAACGGCGAGAACATTGTAACGAAGGTCGTGCAGGTGGAATAGTCATCACGGGTATGGATGGCCATCCTTGAATCCGGGCTGGGGATCGGCCAACACCGGCGCTTCGGCCATGGGCCAGCCGTCCTTGAAGTAGGCCTCTTTGTAGCGGAGGTAGCGGGGCCAGATGCCGGCCACGAGCTGGCGCTGGTCCTCGCCGAGATCCTTTTTCACCACCGCCGGCCAGCCCGCCACGAGCGTGTGGGGCGGGGCCTGAAAGCCTTCGCGCACCAGCGATCCCGCGGCGACCAGGCAGCCTTCGCCGATCACCGCGCCGTCCATGATGGTGCTGCTCATGCCCACCAGCACGCCCTTTTCAAGGGTGCAGCCGTGCAGCATCACGTTGTGGGCGATGGAAACCTCGTCGCCGATGAGCGTGGGCCATCTGTGGTTCGTGACGTGGATGCAGCTCAGGTCCTGGATGTTGGCGCGGGCGCCGATGTGCACATAGTTCACATCGCCCCGCACCACGCAATTGAACCAGATGGAACTGTCGTCGCCAAGCTCCACATCTCCCAGAACCAGCGCGCTCTCTGCGATAAAAATGCGCTGCCCGAGTTTCGGTGCCATGCCTTGGAAGGGACGAATCATGAATACCTCTGGAAATAATCTTCCCAGCAATCAGCATGCAATAAATGAAAGCATCCAAGCCCGTGCCATCATGATCCGGTGACCCCCCTTTACCTGATGCGACATGGCCCCACGGAGGGCTCCAGCCTGGGCGCGCCGCTGGGCCGCATGGACCTGCCCGTGAGCGTGGCGGGGCTCCAGGCCTGGCCCGCCATCAAGCAGGAACTTCTGGCCATGGGCATCCAGCGGGTGCTCACCTCGGATCTGGCCCGGGCGCGAGTCCACGCCCTGGACCTGGGCCTTCCCGCGCTGGTGCTCCCGGACCTGGGCGAACAGGATTTCGGTTCATGGGAGGGCATTCCCTGGAGCGACATCAAGGGCGCCGAGCCCTTCTTCGCCAATCCCGTCATGGGCACGCCCCCCGGCGGCGAAAGCTTTGCCCATTGCGCCAGCCGCGCCCTGCTGGCCTTCCAGGGCGCCATGGAGGGCGATGCGGCGACGCTGGTCTTCACCCATGGCGGCCCCCTAAGGGCCATCCTGTCGCACTTCATGGGACTGCCCTTGTATCGCGCCCTGGATTTGGCGTGGCAACCCTACGGCCTCTCGAAACTGGAGATCCATGGCTCCAACCGCGCGGTGCTGCGCTACCACAACCGAGCCCTGCCGGGTAGGCAGTAGGCGGCAGGCGGTGGGCTGTAGGCTGTAGGCGATTGAAAACGGCCGAAGGGCCGCCTATGGCCTATGGCCCGCCGCCCACCGCCCACCGCCCACAGCCCACAGAGGGCTTGCCATTCGGTCCCATCCCTGAAACCCTGAATTTCGACAACGTGTGCTGGATGCACGGGAAGCCGGTGAGATTCCGGCGCTGCCCCGCAACGGTATGCACCCCACGAAATACTAGTTCCGTGGGAGGCCCGGCCCGGAAGCGATCTTCCGGAGACCGGCTGGAGCCACTGGCGCGCCGCGCTGGGAAGACTCCGGGGAGGTCATCCGACCCCTGCCGCGTGCGAGCCCGGAGACCGATCTAGTACCAAGACCACCGCCGAGGGAGCGGAGGGATCGCGCCACTCGGCGCAGCCCTCTCCTTCCTCCGCGATTCATGCGTGGAGGCGTGAATGAAGGCAACCCGAATCCTTTTCATCCTGGCTCTGGGAGCCACCCTTTCGGCGGAGACCGCTGACCCCGGCGACCGCCCCAAATCCAAGGCCGATGCCGCGGCCACGGTGACCGTCAGCGCGGAGGCGAGCCCGGTGGACCTGGCCAAGACACCGAATCCAGTAAAAGTGCTGGACGCCGAGGCCATCCGCCGCAGCGGCGCGCGGACCCTTGGGGGTCTGCTGGCCCAGGTCTTTCCGGGTCAGATCCAGGCCTACGGCGGCCCGGGCACGGTCGCGAGTCTATACCTGGGAGGCACGCGGGCGCGGGATGTGGTCGTGCTGCTGGACGGCATCCGCATCACCGATGCTGCTGGATTGAATCCAGATTTCGGGACCTTCGGTCTCGAAGGCATCGGGCGGGTGGAAATCCTCTCGGGCCCAGCGTCCACCCGCTACGGCAGCGACACCCACGGTGGCGTGGTCGCGCTCTATTCCGCGGGCCCGGCGAAGCAGGGTCTCAGCGGCGAAGCGCTGTTGGGCCTCGGGAACCGGGGCGTGAAGCAGGGACAGGCGAATCCTGCTTTCGGCTGGGGCAGCGGGTGGGCGCGGCTGGATCTGCGGGGCGTTCGCGAGGACCAAAGCACCGAGACCACGAACCCCTTCCGCAGCACCGGAGCCGCCTTGAACCTCGGCCAGCAGGTGGGTTCCGATGGCGTGGCGACGCTGACCTACCGCAATCATTTCCAGGGAACGCCGATTCCGTATGATGGCGCCTATCCGCCACCGAACTATGAATTTTCCAGGGTCTACAGTCCGGACCGCGAATCCACCTTGCGCAATGAGCAGCTCATCGGCAGTTACCGGCAGAGTTTCGGCGAGGCGCTGTTGGCTGAATTCAGTGTGGGCCAGAGCCTCCAAGATCGCGTGGAGCCTGGCTTTGGAAGCTCGCCGGATCGCTACCATAGCCAGCGCAACCAGGGAGTCGGAACACTGTCCTGGACGCCTTCCGCCGGATTCCGCCTGAGTGGAATGCTGGATGTCAACGATGAAGCCGCCGCGACTCCCGAGGGCGACCACGCCGAAGGGAAACACTTGGCTCTGGGCCTCGAGGGGGCCTTCGATCTCGCCGCCTCCATCCGGATCGTGGCGAGCCTGCGGAACCAGAAGGACCGCATCGCCTATCGTTTTTCCGACGGCAGCACGGTGCCTGAACGCGCCAGCAGCGCCACCGTGGGCAAGCTGGGGATCAACTGGCTGGTGGCCTCGGGCGCCAGGGTCTATGCGTCCTATGGCATCAGCTACAACACTCCGGATTTGTTTTCCCTCATCTACCACTTCAGCAAGAGGCCTGGCGACCTTCAAAACGAAAAGAGCAAGACCCTCCAAGTTGGCGGAGCTGTTGAACAAGGGCCTTGGTCCGCGAAACTGGAAGCATCGCGCACCAGCTACGGCTCGGTGATCTTTTACGTCCCCCTTCCTTGGCCCGATGACCACTATGAAAACGGGACCCATCTGCGCGTACAGGGCATCGAAGGCTCTTTTGCGTTCAAGCGGAGCGAGTGGATGATCCAAGCCTTCGCCCGCAGCCAGGAAGCCCGCAATCAGAGCCAGCCGGAGGAAAAGCAACTCAAGACTGGCGGCGCCATCGGTCGCCCCTTCTTCACCGGAGGACTGCGGGGATCGGCGACCTTCGGCGACTGGAATTTCTTCGCGCGATGGTCATGGGTGGGGTCGAGCTACCAGTACTTCGATGATCTGGGCGGCGTGAGCGGCGCCCGCACGCACTTCAATGATCTGGCTATCAACATGATCCGTAAGCTGGCGGAAAACCTGAGTCTGGAAGCCCGCGGGGAGCATCTGCTGCAGCCGCGATGGACCAAGGAAGATTGGCTCAGCGGCAAGCGTTTCCGCGAAAACGACGCCTACCTCGTCCCCACCTTCCCCGCGCCAGGCCCCACCGTGACGCTGGCTCTGCGCTACCGTTATTGAAATGCTCCAGCTTCGCTGTTGGATTTTTCTGCTGCTGGGCGCCGCGCTATTTGCGGCGCCCCCGAAGCGCGTGGTCTCCCAGACTGTGGGCACCGACGAACTGCTGCTGGCCTTGGCGGATCCCTCGCAAATCGCGGCCCTGAGCCACCTTGCGAAGGACCCGGCCTTCAGCCCCGTGGCCAAGGAAGCCGCGAAATACCCGGTGCTGCGCACCAGCGACGCGGAAAGCATCTTGAAGTTCCATCCCGATCTGGTGCTCATCGCGAGCTACACGCGCGCCGAGACGAAGGCCTTGCTGCGGCGCACGGGCGTGAAGCTGCTGGTGCTGGAAAAATATGAAAGCCTCGAGGATCTCTACGCCAACGCGCGCGCCATCGGCTCAGCCTTGGGCCATGCTGATCGCGCGGAAGCGGCGATCCTGACTTGGCAGCAGCGCGTGGCGGAGCTGCAAAAAAGGCTGAAGGGCACACGCCCTGTGCGGGTGCTGCCCGCCAGCACTTTCCCCTTCACCGCGGGCGCGGACACGACCTTCCAAGACGTGTGCGAACATGCCGGCGCCTTGAATGTCGCCGCCGAGGCTGGGCTCAAAGGCCATCAGCCCACGCCCACGGAAAAGCTGCTCACCTGGAACGCGGAGGTGCTGGTGGCCAGTGGCGAGGAGGGCGCGACAGTCATCGAGCGGCTTCGGGAAATGCCCGCCTACAAATTTCTTCCTGCGATGAAAGCGGGCCACATCGTGCTGGTTTCGGGGCCATGCATGGCTTCGACCGCCCAGGCGCGGCTGGATGCTTACGAAGAACTCGCCCGCGCCTTGCATCCGGAGCGTTTCAAGTGAAGCGGCTTTGGGCTCCCGCGTGGCTGCTGACCCTACTGCTGGCGGTGGCGTTCGTGGGCTCCCTGGCCTTCGGCGAAGTGCGCCTGGCGCCCTCGGAAATCATCAGCGTCTTGTTCGGACACGGTGAAAGCCTGGCGCGCACCGTGGTGCTGGACTTCCGCTTGCCTCGCGCGCTGGTGGGCATGTCGGTGGGCGCGGGGCTGGCGGCTTCCGGCGTCCTGATGCAGTCCTTCTTCCGCAATCCCCTGGCCAGCCCGGGCCTCCTGGGCGTCAGCACCGGCGGGGCTTTGGGGGCCGTGTCGGCGCTGGCCTTGGGGTGGGCATCGAACTCGATCTTCGCCCTTCCCGCCGCGTCCATCGCGGGCGCCTTTCTCGCCACCTTCGCGGTGATGGCGCTTTCCAAGCGCGAAGCCAGCGCCGAACATCTGCTGCTGGCGGGCGTGGCGCTCAACGCGCTCTTTGGGGCGGCCACGAGCTTCATCTTGAATCTCACCGCGGGGCAATTCGAAGTCATGGGCCAGATCGTTTTCTGGATGTTGGGAGGGCTCGAAAACCGCACCTGGGCCCATGTCTGGATGGTGCTGCCGGGGACCGTGCTGGGCTGCCTTCTGCTGCTGCCCTATGGCCGCGCGCTGAACCTGCTGGCCCTCGGTGAGCTGGGCGCTCAAAGCCTGGGCGTGAATGTGCGGCGGCTCCAATGGGAGATCATCGCGCTCTCGACGATCCTCACGGCCCTGGCCACGGCGGTGGGGGGTGTCATCGGCTTCGTGGGCCTAGTGGTGCCCCACCTCCTGCGCCTAGGGCTAGGCCCCGACCATCGCCGCCTGCTGCCGCTCTCCATGCTCGGCGGCGCGGCCTTCGTGCTGGCCTGCGATCTCATCACGCGCTTCCTGCCGGGCGAACTGCGCCTGGGGGTGGTGACGGCGCTGCTGGGGGGACCGTTCTTCCTCTGGATGCTGCGGAGGCCTTCATGATCCGCGCTGAAAAACTGAATCTCGGCACGCGCCTTCTCGATGTGTCCCTGCATCTGCCCAAGGGCAGTCTCACGGCTATGGTGGGTCCCAATGGCGCGGGGAAATCCACGCTGCTGCTGGTGCTGGCGGGCCTGCTGAAGGCCGAAGGTTCCATCGCCTGGATGGGCGAGGATTTGAATCACATCAGCTTTCCCGAACGCGGCCGACGGCTGGCCTGGGTGGGTCAGGATCCCACCGCGGATTTCGCGTTCCCCGTGCGCGACGTGGTGGCCCAGGGACGCCATGCTTTCGGGGACGATGGGGAATTCGTGGACACGGCGATGGAGGCCCTGGACATCGCCCATCTCGCCGGAAGGCCCGTGACGCGGCTTTCCGGGGGCGAGCGCCGCCGCACCTTCCTGGCCCGGGCCCTGGCCACGGACGCGCAGATCCAGCTCTGGGACGAACCCACCGCCAACCTGGATGTGCGCCATGGCCTGGACGTGCTGCGGCTCGCCGCCAAGCTGCGGGACGAGGGCCGCGCGGTGCTCATCTCGCTCCATGACCTCCGCGCCGCGCTCTGTTTTGATCACGTGCTGATGCTGGACCGCGGGCGGGTGGCCGCCTGTGGCAGGCCCGATGCCGTGCTCACTCCCGATCTCATCCAGCAGGTCTTCGGGGTCAGGGCCCGCATGGGCCAGGAGATGATCTTGGAATTGCCGTGAATGCTTGGGGTGAGTTCATAAAATAGAATCACCACAGAGACACCGAGGACACAGAGGAAAAATTAATCAGGGTACGAAAACCTCTGTGTCCTCTGTGTCTCTGTACTACTAATCTTCAACTTCTTCTTTTTTCAAGCAGAAGTTACCCTGCCGCTCTTGCCAGTTGAAGAAAGGCCGC
>JAJYMZ010000051.1 GCA_021786615.1 Acidobacteriota bacterium | reverse complement strand
GCACCCGGCGACAGGAAGGCGCCTCTGAGGGGTAGGGTCGTTCCATCCATCTGTTGCTGAACTTCCCCTTGCCTGGGATTCAATTGCATTGAATAATTCAACAGTCGTTGAAATTGAGGCCGTCGTGAAGCCATCCACACTCAAAACTAGTGCGCCCCGGAAAACCCGCGGACCCAAAAGCCTGAAAGTGGACACGGCCCTGCTGCTGGACGCCGCGCAGAGCGTGTTCTCGAAAAGCGGTATGAGCGGCGCGAGCATCCGCGCCATCGCAAGGAAGGCGGGGTGTGACCCGGCGCTGATCTATTACCACTTCGAGAACAAAGAAGCCATGTTCCACGCCCTGCTGGACCGCAAGCTGCCGCCCATCGCCAAGGAGCTGGAGATCCTCGCGGACCCATCCAGCAACGAACCCACATCGCTTCGCCTTTGGCGCGTCACCCGGGTTTTCCGCCGCCATTTCGGCGAGGATTCGGGTTTCCGCGCCGTACTGCGGGGCCAGATCCTGAATGGCACCGAAGGCACCAAGGACGCCATCGCGCGCCACATCCAGCGCAACGCCAGATGCAACTGGGAGATCCTCCAGCAGGGCATCGAGCGCGGCCATCTCCGCGCAGATCTCAACGTGCGCCTGACGGGTTTCTTCCTGGTGCGCATGTTCATGGAGATCTTCGATCTGGTGCCGGCCATTTCCGAGCGCATCGCCAATGTGCCCGCGCACCAGGCCCTGGCCATGGCGGAGCGGGCCTGGTTCGAGCTGTTCTGGCGCGGCGTGGCCGCCCACCCGGCAAAGCCCCTTCCTTCCGATCTGTTTTCCTTGGAGTGAGCATGAAGAGGAAGTTTCGTACCTTGCTGATCACCTCCCTTGTGATTTCCCTAGGCTTGGCCTGCAACCGGGACAAGCGCCCGGTGCTCAATGGCCGCGTGGAAGCCTATCTCACGGACTTAGGGCCCCGCGTGGCGGGGCGCCTCACCGAATTGAAGGTCCAGGAAGGCCAGCGCGTGAAGCAGGGAGAACTGCTGGCGCGGATCACGGCCGAAGAACTGGATGCGGCGGTGAGCCGGGACGAGGCCGCCTTCCAATCCGTGGACGCCAGGCGCCTGGAACTGGCCCACGGCACCCGCGCCGAAGACATCGCCCAAGGGCTGGCCCGGGTCCATGACGCCGAGGCCGCGCTGCGGCTGACGGAAGATACCTTGCGCCGGGCGCAAAGGCTCCTCGCAGACAAGATCGTCTCCCAGGCTGATCTGGACAAGGCTCAAACCGAGCGGGACCGGGCCTCCGCGAACCTCAACCTGCAACTGAAAACCCTTGCGGAATTGAAGGCCGGCGCCCGGGTGGAACAACGCCAGGGCGCCTCCGCGGACGCCCGCCGGGCCCGGGCGACCCTGGACCAGACCAAAGTTCAGGCTTCCTTCACGGAAGTCCGGGCCCCCTTTGATGGCATCGTGGTGCATCGCCTGCGGGAAGTAGGCTCCGTTCTGGCGCCTGGCCAACCCATTCTCACCCTGGCCCGCACCGACAAATTGTGGGTGCGGGTCTACCTGCCCCAGCAGGTCCAGGCCACGGCGCGATTGGGCATGCCCGTGACCGTAGAGATATCCGGGAAACGCAGTGTGGAAGCCACGCTCGACGAGGTCGCCAGCGAACCCGAATACACGCCCAAGATGGTGGAGACCCGCGAAGAGCGCGTGAATCTGGTGTACCCGGCCCGGGTGAACATCCCCAATGGGTTTGATCGAGGCCTGCTGCCGGGCTTGGCAGTGGATGTGAAGTTATGGTGAATATCAACAACCTAGCACTCGACCCGGTGCAAGCAGATCTTTGCCCTCATTTCTTATTTTCGATTGTCAATTGTCGATTGACGATTGGGACCCGTCCTCGCGCATGGCGTTTCAATCGAAAATCAAAAATCGAAAATCGAAAATCTTCCTTGGACAACCCATGCGGATTCAGTTCTGAGGCCGCCCAATGAGTCTGCTCAGAGTGGAATCCCTGTGCTGCACGTTCCCCAATGGCACGAGGGCGGTGCAGGATTTCGATCTCGACTTGAATGAAGGCGATCTCGTGGGACTCATCGGCCCCGACGGCGCGGGGAAGACCACCACCTTCAGGATGTTGATGGGCCTGAAGAACCCCACCGGTGGCCGCATCGAGCGCGCGGTGGCGCCCGAGGACACCGCCTACGTGCCCCAGACTTTCGCGCTGAGCCCGGACCTGACCGTGGAAGAAAACATGCAGTTGCAGGCGAGGCTCTACGCCATGAAGTCGCCCCGGGCCCGCATCACGGAACTGCTCGCTTCCCTGGAGCTGGACCCCTTCCGCGACCGCCTGGCCGGCGCCCTTTCCGGGGGCATGAAGCAGAAACTCTCGCTTTGCGTGGGCTTGCTGCCCCACCCGCGGCTACTGCTGCTGGACGAACCCACCACCGGCGTGGATCCCGTGTCCCGCCGCGAGTTCTGGGAACTGCTCCACCAGGTCCACGACGAAGGCGTGGCCATCCTGTTCTCCACGCCCTACATGGACGAAGCGGAATATGCCCATCGCATGCTGCTCATGCACTCGGGCCGTCTACTGGACCAGGGCACCCTTGAATCATTCCGTGAAAAACTGCCGGGCCTGGTGCTCAAGGTGACCACGGCCCATCGCCGCCAGGTGCAGGAGGAGATGAAAACTTTCAACCCTTTGGACTTGTTCGGCGAAGGCGAAATCATCCGCGCCCGGTTTCCAGACCAGCCCGTAGAACCGCTTCTGGCAAAGGTTTCAGCCCTGCCTGGCGTCGAAAGCGCCCTCCATTCTGAAGCCACCTTGGAAGATTTCTTCCTGCATTCCCTGGTGCAGGCGGAAGAAGGCATCCATGCCTAGCGCCATTCTTGAAGTCGAGGCCCTCACCAAGCGCTTCGGCGATTTCACCGCCGTGGAAGACCTCACCTTCGAAGTGGAGCCCGAAGAAGTCTTCGGCTTTCTTGGCCCCAACGGCGCGGGGAAAAGCACCACCATCAAGATGCTCTGCGGCGTGCTGGCCCCCACCTCGGGAAGGGCGCGGGCCCTGGGCTTCGACCTCTTCACCCAGGCCGACTCGGTGCGCCAGGAGATCGGCTACATGAGCCAGAAATTCAGCCTGCTGGAGGACCTGACGGTTTCCGAAAACCTTGCCTACTTCGGCCAGCTCTATGGCCTGCAAGGCGCGCTGCTGAAGGATGCGATCCACCAGCGGGTGATGGAATTGCAATTGAAATCACTGGTGCAGCTCCGCGTGGCGGGCCTTTCCACCGGGGAAAAGCAGCGCGTGGCGCTGGCGTCCAGCACCCTGCATCGCCCCCGCATGCTTTTTCTGGATGAGCCCACCAGCGGCGTGGACCCGCTCATGCGGCGGCTTTTCTGGGAAGCCATGGATGATCTCGTGAAGGACGGAATGACCATCCTGGTGACCACCCACAACCTGGGCGAGGCCGATCAGTGCGACCGGCTGGCTTTCATCATGGCGGGCCGCCTCATGGCCTATGGCAAACCCCGCGTGCTCAAAGAACAGATGGGACGCCAAGTACTGGAACTGCGCACTGAACAATTTCGTGAACTGCAGCACGCCACCAAAAGGCAACCCCAGATCATCTCCTCTGAATTGATGGGCCGCGCCGTGCGCGTGTCGCTGGCGAAGGCTTCAAGTCCCGCCCCAGTGCTCGAATCATTGCGCCAGCAAGGCTATTCCTTCGAAGCCATGGCGCCGGAATTGCCGAGCCTCGAAGACCTGTTCATCGAACTGGTGCAGCAATCACGGCGGGAGGCCTGATATGTGGAACCGCATCCGCGCCCTGGTCTGGAAAGAATTCCTGCAACTGCGGAGGGACCGCCTGACGCTGGTGATGCTGCTCTTCATCCCCCTGCTGCAGATCACCATCTATGGTTTTCTCAACAACGATGTGAAACACCTTCCCACCATCGTGCTGGATGAGAGCCGCAGCCAGGAGAGCCGCGATTTCGTCCAGGCCATGACCGCAACTCAATATTTTGATGTGTTAGGGGAAGTCAAAAGCGAAGCGCAGATCCGCGATTCCATTGACCAGGGCAAGGCCCAGGTGGCCATCTGGTTCCCGCCGGACTACGCGCGGAAACTCCGGAGCGGCCAGACGGGCCAGGCCCTCGTGATCGTGGACGCCAGCAACGCCACCGTGGCCAACCAGGCCATGGCCGTGGCCTTTGGCGTGGGGCAGGTCCGCGGCACCGCCCTGATGTTCGACCGCATGGGCTATGGCCCGGCCACCCGGCCCAAGAACGCCATAGATCTGCGCATCCGGCCCTGGTACAACCCCAATCTACGGACGCCCAATTTCATTCTTCCTGGGCTCGTCGCCATCATCGTGTCCATGACCTGCGTGATGGTCGCGTCCAGCAGCATCGTGAAGGAGAAGGAGCGGGGCACCCTGGATCAGGTCATGGTGACGCCCGTGCGGCCCATCGAGCTCTTTCTCGGCAAGGTGATCCCCGTCATCGGCATGGCCTACGCTCAGATGACCGTGCTGCTGCTGCTCTCCCGGTGGGTCTTCCACGTTCCCATCGCGGGCTCGGTGCTGCTGCTCTACGTTTCGGCCTTTTTCTTCATCGCGGCCATGCTGGGCATCGGCGTGCGCATCAGCACCGTGGCCCAGAGCCAGGTCCAGGCCAGCCAGATGAGCTTCATGATGTTTTTGCCCATGGTCTTCCTGTCGGACTACATCTTTCCCCTCAACGGAATGCCCGTGCCCTTCCGCATCATCGGCGAACTGGTGCCCGTGACCCACTTCATCCGCATCATGCGGGCCATCGTGTTGCGCGGTGTTGGCATCGAAGTCATCTGGATCCACCTCCTCAAGCTGTCCGTGTTCATCCTGGTCATCTGGGCCATCGCGGTGAAGGGGATGCGGCGGGCGTCCTCGTAGTCCTGGGTCCTGATCGCTACTACGTTAAACTAGCCCGATGAGGTAACGCATTGCACTCCCTTCCCCGCCCGCTCCGCTCCTACATCCGAGATGAAAAACTGCTGCCCATCGCGGACAAGGTGGCGCGGGGAGAGCGCCTGTCTTTCGAGGATGGCCTGCTGCTATATGGGACCAGGGATCTCAACGGCGTGGGCGCCATGGCCCACCATGTGCGACTTTCGAGGCACGGCCTGAAGACGTACTTCGTCGCCAGCCGGCGCCTGAGCTACACGAACATCTGCTACACCCACTGCCAGTTCTGCGCCTTCCAGGCGAAGCCCGGGGATCCGCGGGCCTACGTGCTGAGCGCCGAGGACATCATCAAGGACCTGGAGAAGCCCGAAAGCGCTGGCGTCCGGGAACTGCACATGGTGGCGGGCCACTACCCGAAACTAAAAATCGAATACTTCGAGGATCTTTTCCGGAAGGTCAAGGCGCGCTTCCCGGACCTGCACCTGAAGGTCTTCACCATGGTGGAGATGGACTACTACGCTAGGGTCAGCGGCATCTCCATGGATGAGTTCCTGGACCGCTGCGTGGCGGCGGGCCTGGAGAGCTGCCCCGGCGGCGGCGCCGAGATCTTCGATGAAGGCATCCG
Organism: Acidobacteriota bacterium; assembly: GCA_021786615.1. GTDB lineage: Bacteria > Acidobacteriota > Holophagae > Holophagales > Holophagaceae > JANXPB01. The sequence goes on along the minus strand of JAJYMZ010000051.1, from coordinate 2,883 downwards.
CGAAGAAATCTGCATCGGCAAGAAGGACGCCAACGTGTGGCTGAAGAATGCGGAACTTTGCCATTCCAAGGGCGTCCCCACCAACTGCACCATGCTTTACGGGCATATCGAGGAACCCAGGCACAAGGTGGACCACCTGCTGCGGCTGCGGGACCTGCAGGATCGCTCTCTGAAAAATGGGAAGACCGCCTTCCTCGCCTACATCCCCCTGGCCTACCAGAACGAGAACAATGAGCTGAGCCGCACCCACGTCATTCATGAAACCAGCGGCGGCGGGGATCTCCGGGAGATCGCCGTGGCGCGGCTGCTGCTGGACAACGTGCCGCACATCAAGGCCTATTGGGTGATGATCTCCCCGGGGATGGCTCAAGTGGGCCTCTCCTACGGGGCTGATGACTTGGACGGCACCATCATCGAAGAAGAAATCGCTCATGACGCCGGCGCCCAGACACCTCAAGGCCTCACCAAAGCCGAACTGGCCCACCTCATCCGGGCCGCGGGCTTCGAACCCCTGGAGCGCGACAATCTGTACCGGACCTATGAAGAAGAGATGCCAGTGGGGATGTAGGCGGAGGGGGGATGAATTTTCGATTGGCGATTTTCGATTTTCGATTGAAAAGCAGAAGTACCGAGCGCTGGGGATTCCTAATCATCAATCGAAAATCGAAAATCGAAAATCGAAAAGTAAATGATGGACTCCAAGCCTGAACTTCGAAAACGGCTCCGCGCCCTGCGGGGCGATATTGCGGAGGAGGAGCATCAGCGGCGTTCCGCGCTCATCCGCCATTCGCTTGAGCAGTTCTGCGTCAGCCGCCGCATCCATCGCATCGCGGCTTTCTGGCCCTTCAAGTCCGAAGTGGATTTGCGGGGCATGTACAGCGCCCGCCAGGATTGGAACTTCTATTTTCCCAAGGTGGTTTCCACCTCGCCACCGCGCCTGGCCTGGGGCATGGAGCCCCTGGAACCGGGCTTCTCAGGCCTGATGGAGCCGCGTTTCGCCCCGCATTTCACGCCCCCCGCCCAACTGCTTCTCGTACCGGGGCTGGCCTTCGACGACCGGGGTTACCGCGTGGGCTACGGGGGCGGATTCTACGACGCACTGCTGGAACATGTGGGACCGGACATGATGGTGATGGGCGTCGGTTTCGAATCGCAACTCGTGGACCATGTCCCCGAGGATCCCCACGATATCCCCGTGGATTGGCTCTGCACCGAAAAGCGCATCCGGGATCTGCGGGAATAGAAGAAAAACTACCCGGCCCTGCTGTTCAATTTTTTCTCGAAATAGCCCACGCCTTCTTTCGAGGTTGGGGTGAATCCCATCCGTTTCAAGAAGTCCGTATGCTCAGGCAAATAGGATCGGGTGCGGATCGTGTGGACATCGTGCGCGCTCAGGTAGTCGCTGCCCTCGTCAAAGATGAATTTCCCAACCTTGTAGTCGCGGAATTGCGGAACGGTGTAGTTGATCTCGACGTTGATGGTTCCTGTTTCTTCCTTCCGTGCGACGAACATATTGGCGATGGTCAGATCGCGCAGGACCATGAAGCTGATCCGTCCGGCATCCTCTGTGAATTGGAAATCCGGAAAGTACTTCGCGAGATCCTTCTTGTAGAACCTGAGGAAGCTTCCGGCGATCTCATCGCCAGCATGGATCTGGACGAATTCGAAGTGTTCCTTCCGGGAATAGAGGTTGGCTAGCTGCATCAGATTGATGGCGAACAGCACACTGTTCGTCAGCAGCACCGGGAAAGCATGGATGAGGGCGCCGTACAGCATGAAGGTCAGGTTGCCGCAGAGATTGATCCACCGGAACCACAGCGCGCGTTTGACCAGCAGAGAGGTGGCGAGGAAGACTGTCGCCAGATACCCGAGAAATGAAATCATGTCTTACACTCCAATAATTCATGTTTATTGATCATTATTTCATTAAATATTTGATATTTTCGGATCTATTTTTCATGGGCTCAGCCCCCGCTCTCGCTCCTCGGATGCATGCGGTCATACAGCTCCCGCAGCCGGGCCTGGTGCACGTGGGTGTAGATCTGGGTAGTGCTGATGTCCGCGTGGCCAAGCATGGCCTGGACGCTGCGGAGATCGGCGCCGTGGTCCAGCAGGTGGGTGGCGAAGGCGTGCCGCAGCACGTGGGGGCTGATGGACTCCCGCCGGATGCCCGCCCGCGCGGCGAAGGCCTTGATCATCTTCCAGAAGTGCTGGCGGGTCATGGGCTCGCCGCCCTGGCCCACGAACAGCGCATCGCTTGAGGGCTTGAACCCTGGACGCAGGGCCAGCCACTGCCTGACCCAGTGCTCGGCGCCCTCGCCGAAGGGGATGAGCCGTTCCTTCCGCCCCTTGCCCATGACCTTGACGAAGCCTTCGTCCAGATACACCCGCAGCGCCGACAACGTGGCCAGCTCCGTGACCCGGAGGCCCGAGGCGTAGAGCAGTTCGATCCAGGCGCGATCGCGCACGCCCATGGGCGTGTTCACATCCGGCGCCTTGAGCAGCGCCTCCACCTGGGCTTCGCTCAGGGTTTTCGGGAGGATGCGCGGGGGGCGCGGGGGCCGCACGACCGCTTCGGGGCCGGCGGCGCCCGCGCCCTCCAGGCGCATGAAGATCAGGAACTGCCGCAAGGCCGATGAAAGCCGCGCGATGCTGCGGGGAGCCTTGCCCTCGGCGTGCTGGGCCACCAGAAAGGCCGTGATGCGGTCCCGGTCCAGGTCCGAAGGCGCCCATTCCCGACCGCTGGCCCAAACCGCCAGAAAGCGAAGGTCCGAGAGGTAGCCCGACACTGAATTGGAGGCCAGGCCCCGTTCCACCGCCAGATGGACCTGGAACTCCTTGAGGGAGGCTGCCCAACCCAGGGGCCAGCCGCCTTCGGGTTCA
>JAJYMZ010000254.1:6934-8460 GCA_021786615.1 Acidobacteriota bacterium | reverse complement strand
ACACCGCCTGGGGCTTTGGTTATGCGGCGGCCTGCATGGCTTTGGGCTCCGTGGTGACCCTCAAAGGCGCTTCGCGGTGAGCCTGGCGGACCTTCCCCATAACCATCAACGCAGCGTGGCCATCACGCTGCGCCTGATAGAAGAACGGTTGGAGGAAGTGCTTCAGTGGCTGGACCAGGGTGAGCGGACCACCGCGACACGCAAGATCGTGGATGATGTGGATCCCGCTTGCCGTGCCGAACTGCGGCGGCGGCTGGAAGGGGCCTTGAAACAAGTGGGGACCTACTACACGCAATTGGACATTCCCCCGGAGGAGCAGAGCCTTTTCCGGAACTGCAATGAGCCAGCGCAGGAAATCCAGCTTCTGGCGGGTCACCTTCGCGAGGTCATCGAGAACGATCATCACGGAACGCCGGTCGCGGATCGGGCGGGCCTCGATGCCGTGACGCGCCACCTTCCATGATGTGGCAAGGTGGCGTGCGATCGTGGGTGGTGTTGGGAATAATTCAAGCATGAGCCCTTCGCACAGCTTCCCGGGTGTCTGCGAACCATCCAGGAAGATGAAGCGCCAATCCGCTTTCATTTCCCGCTGGAGGTGGCGCAGGATCGCGGTGCGCCCTACGCCGACATGGCCTCCAGGCTTCGGAGGCTGGTCTGGATTTCCACCATCCGATCCTCCGGGGAAGCGGCCATGGATTCGAGAGCCGTCATCTCTTCCCGCATGAACGCGGCTGCCTTCGAGGCCAGGCTTTCTAAAGATGCTTCCATCGTCTCGGCCCACTGGTTCGCCAGACGGGAAAGCTGCTTCTCGGTTTCCCAGGGCACGAGCCTCATGAAATGCCGTGTGGCCAGCGGACCGAACACACGCATCGGGATGAGGAACCAGAGCAGGTCCCACTGGGTTTCAAACACCTTGCCAATGCGGATGTCCGGCTCCGCCGGTCCGCGGACTTCCAGCTGGAATTCGGCGCCTTCAAAAGAAAACGCCAGGGCCTTTTGGATGGCGGCGGCAAGCCGGTCCTGGAAGGCGCGGATGGTCCGTTGAAGGCTTTCCTTGGCCTCCACGAGATGGCTTGTCACGAGGTCCCGGCCCGCGTACGAAATCGAGGACATCTCAACCTTCAGGGCCCCTTCTAACCAATTCTGGAAACGCTGGCTCCGTTGGGCCAGGTTGCCATCCCAACCCTGCATCTCCGCCCGCAGGTCATCCACGAGCCGCCAAGCCACCTCTCCTTTGGAGGATTGCAACTTACGGTCCAAGGCTTCCCTCGTCCGCGCCTTGAGGTCCTGCATGAACAGCATGATTTCGCGGTCCAGGCATTGAAGGCGCGCCTTCTCCGCGGCCAGAGCTTGGACCAGCTCAGATCGGGCCATGGCGGCGGACTTCGCCGATCGTTCTGCCAGCGCGAGATAGGCTCGGCAGCCCTCCGCGAGTCCATGGATCTTGTGGTTGAGGATCGCGTCATGCAGCTCCTGGCGGTGGCCCTCGAGCCCATGAAGAACGTCGAGAACCACACTGCGCATGT
>JAJYMZ010000254.1:0-6924 GCA_021786615.1 Acidobacteriota bacterium | reverse complement strand
GGAGTAGGGCAGCGCCGGCAATTCACGCCCGATGATCTCCACAATCCGCTCTCGGCTGAACTTGATGATCGCCTCCAGTTGCTCACCGGTCACCAGGTCCGCTTTGGTGAGGAGAATGGAGACCTCCGGCGTGTGTTTGAGGACCTCCTCCAGCAAGTTGAGGTCCTGCTCGCCGGGCGGGCGGTCCACGCTGACCACCAGGAGCGCGCCGCCCACCCTGGGAAGCCAGGCCATGGAGGCTTCCGTGTTGTGCGCGAAGGCGCTGCCGAGGCCAGGTGTGTCCACGAACCGGATCGTCCGGAAGGGCGCGAGGCTGGGCAACTCAACCTCCACCGTTTCGACCTGTTTCTGGTTCCCCGGATTGCCCCGCTCGGTGACGAAGCCAGCCAGTTCCCCAAAGGTGGCCTCCTGGCTTTCACCAGACGCGTAGCGGACCCGGACGGTTTCCTTCTCGCCGTATCCGGCCCGGGTCACCACGGCTGTGGCCGGCAGGACATCCACGGGAAGCGCCTCGAAGCCGATAAGGCTGTTCAGGAAGGAGCTCTTCCCCGACTTGAACTGGCCGAGCACGGCCACCTCGACGAGGCCGCTGGATCCGGCCATCTCTTCGCAAGCGCGAAGCTGCGGTTCGAGCGTGCGGAGCTGAAAGGCCGAGCAGATCCTAGAAATAGTTCCAAGGCGCTCTCCGTGGACTCCCGAAGGGCCTGAGCGACTTGCACCGGATGTAGGTTGAAGTTCCAAGGCTAGCATCCCCGACTTTCGAGTGTGGCATGGGGGGCCACTGTCTTCCTGCCCGCGGTGGCAGCGATCATTCCTTAGAGTTCGAGGAAGGCCGGCCCCACATTGGTGATGGTTCCGGCGCCGAAGGTGATCAGCAGGTCCCCTGCCTGGGTGAGGTTTTTCAGGAAAGCCGGCAGGTCTTCCACCTTGGGAACGGAATGCACCTCCCGCTGGCCGTGGGCTTGCAGGCCCACCACAACGCTTTCACCAGATATGCCAGGGATGGGCGTTTCGCTGGCGGCGTAGATGTCGGTGATGACGACCACATCCGCCTCGAAAAAGGCGCGGGAGAATTCCTCCAGCAGGGCCGCGGTCCGCGTGTAGCGATGGGGCTGGAACGCCGCGATGATGCGGTGTTCAGGGAATCCCCTCCGCGCGGCTTTCAAGGTGGCTGCGATCTCGGTGGGATGGTGGCCGTAGTCGTCCACCACCAGCACCCCGTCCTTTTCCCCCTTCCTGGTGAAGCGCCGATCGGCCCCATCGAAGAGGGCCAGGCTGGCGCGGATCTGGTCCGTGGATACGCCCAGTTCCATCGCTACGCCGATGGCGGCCAGGGCGTTGAGCACCATGTGGTGGCCCGGCACCTGGATGGAAAAATCACCCAGAGCCGCGCCGAAGGCCGTCACCGAAAACGTGCTGGAGAACCCGTCCTGCTGGATGTCCTGGGCGCGAATGTCCACCTGGGGATTGGTGCCGTAGGTCTTCACCTGGCGCTTGAGGAGGGGCCGCACGCGGGCGACGTTGGGATCATCCATGCAGGCGAACACGGATCCGTAGAAGGGCACCTTGTTGGCGAATTCCACGAAGGCCGCTCGGATCTCGTCAATGTCCTTGTAGTGGTCCAGGTGCTCCCGGTCAATGTTGGTGATGACGGCCAGGGTGGGGTTCAGCATCAGGAAGCTGCCGTCGCTTTCATCGGCCTCCGCCACGAGATACTTCCCTTTTCCAAGCTTGGCGTTGGAACCAAGGATCCCCAGCTTGCCGCCGATGACGATGGTGGGGTCCAGCCCCGCCTGGTTGAGGATCTGGGCGATCATGCTGGTGGTGGTGGTTTTCCCATGGGACCCGCCAATGGCGATTCCCTGCTTCAACCTCATGAGCTCCGCGAGCATCTCACCTCTAGGGATCACCGGGATCTTGGCGGAATGGGCCGCCACCACCTCCGGGTTATCCCCGTGGACCGCGCTGGAAATCACCACAACCTGGGCCCCTTCGATGTGTTTTGCCTCATGACCCAGATTTACTTCAATTCCAAGGGAACGCAGACGCTCCGTGACGGCACTCTCTTTCAGGTCGGTCCCCGAGACACGGAAACCCAGGTTCACCAATACTTCAGCGATCCCCGACATGCCGATGCCGCCAATGCCCACGAAATGAATATGCCGAATGGTGCCAAACAAGGGAGGTGTTCCTTTCATCAAACTTCTGTAATGGAGAACTTCTAGCATAGCCATCGCCGAGGTCCCACACTTACAAGGAAGTGGCACGACTTTGGATATTACATTCCCGCCAACCACCCTCAGGAGGTGCCCATGAACGGTCCCAGAATCATCGCTTTCATCGCCGCCGCTGGCTGTCTGGCCACCGGCCTCTCAGGGCAGGATCGCGGCAGGCAGCAGCCATCAGGCGGGCGGATGACCTCGGAACGCCCGATGTCGCCCTCTGGCATGGGTTCACCCGTGGATCGTGGATTTGGGGGGAGGGAGTTTGGCGGAGGCCGCTCCATGGGTCCTTCGGGCCGGACTGCTTTCTCCCCCACACCCGATCGCCGGAGCGCAGCCCGAGTTTCAGGGGTGCATGGCGTGCTGACATCCGGCGTCAACACCAGGATCCGGGGACACGAGCAGTACTGGCAACCCTACCCGTTCCTGCCCAACACCTACTTCTGGGGTCATCGCGATTTGATGGCCGAAATCCAGTTCATGTCCCGGCAGGGATTCGTGCCCTGCACCCGCGTGGCCGATGATGCCTTGGAAGTGACCGACTACTCCAATTTTCCCCAAGGCTGGAAGGGCTATGCCTTTGTGGTGCCCGCCAAAGGCACACTGCACGTGAGCCTCAACCATGTGAACCGGGGCTGGTTCCGGCTGGTGATGATGAACAAATGGGGGGATTTGCAGGCGGGAATGCTGCAGAACGTGATCTATACGGGCAAGCCTGAGGTGACCTTCAAGAACCCCAAGGACGAAGCCCAGGCGGTCTACGTCGTCGCCGATGATCCGGGCTGGATGTCCTCCAAGGCCTATCCCTACCAGCTCACCGTGGAGCGTTCCTGGGATCCCGCCACCGTGGACCTGAAGGATGTGAAGGTGGCCGTGGGCGTCTGGGGCAATCATCAGGATATTAGCGCCCAGTTCACGCGCCCCACTTGGGTGGGCTTTGGCTCTTCCTCGAGGGGAATGGGTTGGTGGTAAGCCATCCCTATTGATTGTGAACGGCCTCCAATGGAGGCCGTTATTTTGTTCATTCCCAGGGGCAGTCGTCCGTTACTTGCATCCTGAAGGCCTTGGATTCCAGCGTGAATTCGGCCCGGTCGCGGGCCTCGGCGGGCTCACCATCGAGATGCCAAGGCAGGCTGCGATCCAGGTGGAGGATGGCTTTCAGGATTCGCCCCTCCTGGCGCAGGTAGGTGCAGCCGCCCTCCCGGAAGAGCGAAGGAAGTTGGGTGAAAAGGTCCATGTGGCGCGGCTTGGCGAGAGTCGCCCACCGCAGCATCCCATCGTTGGGATTCGCGTGGGGCGCGATCCAGAACCCCGAGCCGTACTGGGGAAGATTGGCGATGCACAGGCTCCAGGCGCGATCTGGAAGGCTCGGTTCGGGGCCATTCCACGCTGCCCGCAATACGTCGCTTCTCGATTGGGGTTCGGCCTCTTCGGGCTGGAGCGCATCCCAATGCAGGCCAAAAGGCTCGAAACCCCGCCACAAACTGATGGCGCCCTTGGCGTAACTCAGGAAGCCGCGGGCGGTGCCGCCATGGAAATCATGGGCGAGGGCCGCCTCGAAGCCTGTACCACACAGATTGAGAAAGGGGACGCCATCCAGCCTGGGCAGGTCCATGCGCAGCTCGCGGCCTTCCAGCAACCGCAGCACGGCGCCGCTGGGCTCCAGGGGCGTGCGCAGGCCGCGCGCCAGGCCGTTTCCGCTGCCACCGGGCACCGCCGCCAAGGGCACCGGACAGCCCGCTGCAGCGAGGGCGATGCCTGCGTGATGGATGGTTCCATCGCCACCCCACACGAAAAGCGGCCCACCCGCGGCCTTGGCTTGTTCGATGTAAGGCGTGAAATCGTATGGAGGCCCGAAAGCGATGGGCTCGATGCGCGCGCCATGGTCGCTGGGAAGTCCCGCCAGCAGGGCGTCGGGATCCTTCCGGGAAGTCCCGGCGAGAGGGTTATACAGCAGTGGGAGTTTCACTGTTTTAGCCAGATGGCAATGCTATCTTCTGCAAAAGCACCATCCGGTTGAATGGAGATGTCCTGGGTGCGGAAGGCGCGGATCTGATGGGCGATCTGTAGGTTGCAGGCGCTTTGTTCCAAGGCCCGGCCTATTCGTTTCTTGTAGACGTGAACACTGGTGTGGGCCGATATGGATCGGGTGGGCAGCTTGTGTGTTCGAATCCCCTTCATCCCCTTTATCCCTGTTTCAAAAGCTTTTAAGGATGAATTAACAAGGATGAAGGGGATGGGGGGGATGAAAGCCAAAAACAGATTTCCTCGTGACCTGTCACCCAAGCCTTCGGCGTAGCGATTCTGATTGGCGCAGTTTGCTTTGTAACTGCCCATTTGGAGCACGATCACAGAGGCGCAGGATTCGAGTTTCCTAAAAAGCTTCATCTCAAGACCCACCGCGGCGGCGCGACGAATTCGATCTCTTGTCCCGTGCCGGGATGCTTCAAGCACAACTTCCACGCATGCAGTTCCAATTCCGGGGCCTCCTCTCCGCCATACAGCCTATCGCCCCGGACCGGCGCGCCCAGGCTCGCGAGATGCACCCGGATCTGGTGCGTGCGGCCCGTGCGGGGCTCGGCGATGATCCAGTGGCCGGCGGGGAGGCCAGTCGTTTCTGCGGTCGTGGCGGGCCGGAACACCGTGATGGCGTGTTTGGGTTCCATCAGGTCGCCTTCCACGCCGAAGCGCCCTGGCACAGCATTCCGCAGGCGCCCGATGGGCCGATCCACGATGCAGGCTTCCAGGGGTCTTGAGATCCTCGCCAGATAGGTCTTGCGCACGGAATGATCGGTGAACGCCTTGGTCAATGGCGCGTTGATGGCCGCATCCTTCGAAAAAACCAGGAGGCCCGAAGTTCCCTGGTCCAATCGGTGGTGCAGAAATAATTTTAAGTCAGGCCGCTGGGTCTTGATCAGGGCCAGCAGGTCGTGGCGATCCGAGGCCCAGGTGCCCTGGGTCGGGATTCCCGTGGGTTTGTTCACCACCAAAAGCCATGGATCCTCGAAGACAATGGGGATCTGCAGCATGGGCACCGCAGGCAGGTCAGGATCAAAGGCCACCCGGATCTCAATACCGACCGCAATCATTTTCCCGGCCACGCGCACCCGCTTGCGGTCCACCTGCACACCACCCAGTTTCAGCGCCTCGCGCGCCGCGCGGCGGGAGAGGCCCGTGCGCTGGGCCACCAGCTGATCCAAGCGCAGGCCAGAGTCCTCGAGCGTGCTTGAAAAGGTCCATTTCTGAAGCGTCATGACTTCAGGTTAAGCGGTCCGCGGGTTGAAAATTAAGTTGACTAAATTAGTAAGATATTTATACTGACTCTCTCTTCGAGGAGTCCCCTATGCCCCAGCGACCCAATCGAGTGGAGCACATCTACGATCTGGTGGGCTGCACGCCGGTGGTGCGCCTCAACCGCGTGGTGCCGAAAGGCTCTGCCACGGTCTTTGTCAAGCTGGAGAGCGCCAACCCCGGTGGCAGTGTGAAGGACCGCATCGCCCTCAGCATGATCCGCGACGCGGAGGCGCGCGGCGCGTTGAAGCCCGGCATGAAGATCCTGGAGGCCACCAGCGGCAACACGGGCATCGGCCTGGCCTTCATCGCCGCGGCCATGGGCTATCCGATCCTGCTGGTGATGCCCGACACCATGACCCTGGAACGCCGCGCGCTGCTCAAGGCCTACGGGGCGCAGATCGTGTTGACGCCCGGTTCCGGCGGCATGAAGGCCGCAGTGGAAAAGGCTGAGGAAATCGCCGCGGGGGACGCGGATTATTTCCTCGTGCGCCAGTTCGACAACCCCGCGAACCCGGATATCCATCGCAAGACCACCGCCATGGAAATCCTGGAACAGGTGCCCGAATTGGATGCCTTCGTGGCAGGCGTGGGTACCGGCGGTACGGTGACGGGCGTGGGGGAAGTGCTCGCCCAGCGCAAACCCGGAACCCTGGTGGTGGCGGTGGAACCAGAGACATCACCCCTGCTGAGCAAAGGCACGGCGGGCCCCAACAAGATCCAGGGCATCGGCCCGAATTTCGTGCCGGGGATCCTGAATCGCAGCGCCTTCCAGCGGGTGGAAGACGTGAGCTTCGAGGATGCTCTTGCCATGGCCCGCCGTCTGACCCGTGAAGAAGCCCTGTTCTCGGGCCTCTCCACCGGCGCCATCGTCCATGCCGCCTTGAAGATCGCCGCGGAACTGGGCGAAGGGAAGACCGTCGTCGCGGTGCTCTGCGACACCGGCGAACGCTACCTCAGCCATCCGCTCTACGCGGAGATTGACGGACCCGTGGACGTGATCTGAGGCTAAAACCGTTCGGTCACTACAGGTTCAATGTTGGAAAGTAGGGATGCCCTAGACTGGTCTCATGGGTGAAGACTTAGTCCGCAATCGCAAAGCGCTCCATGACTACCACATCGAGGATACGTGGGAGGCGGGAGTCGCCTTGCTGGGCACGGAAGTGAAGGCCCTGCGCGGGGGCCATGGCCAGCTGCAGGATGCCTACGTGGACGCCCAGGATGGCGAATTGTGGCTCAAGCAGGCGAACATCTCGCCCTACACCTTCGGCACGGATTCCAACCACGATCCTTTGCGGCCCCGCAAGCTCCTGCTGAACCGCGCCGAAATCGCCAAGATCCTGTCCCGCTCGGTCCGCAAGGGCTTCACCATCATCCCCCTGGCCATCTATCTGAACGAAAAACACAGCCT
>JAJYMZ010000268.1 GCA_021786615.1 Acidobacteriota bacterium | reverse complement strand
GGCCGCCAACGACGGCGCCACCTCTTCGGGGCTTCTGCCTTCGGCGGATCGCCCCTGCTTCAACGCCTCGGCGCCTTCACGATTGACACCCCAATCTTCCATGAGTTTGTCAGTGAAGCGATTGCCTCCCCAGGCTATATCACGCCAAAAGACCGATTTATTACCGACTAGCATGGTCAGGTTCGAGAAATTGGCACCAATGTTAACCAGCGCCACGACTTCATCATTCCCTCCGGCGGCGGTATTGATCTCATACGCATTCTGAAGCGCAAAGACATCCACGTCCACCACGGAAGGCTTGGCTCCCGCCTGGGCGACACAAGAGATATAGGCTTCCAACTTGTCTTTACGGCAAGCCACCAGGACCACATCCATGTTCCCCTCGGCGGCGCGCTCATCCAGCACGGCGTAATCCAAGGCGTAGGAATCCAGCCCCTGACCCGCGGGGAAGAAACTTTCAGCTTCCCATCGGACGGATTCGGCGAGTTCGGCCGGGCTCATGAGCGGGAAAGTCACTTTTTTGACCATCACTTGCTGGCCAGATACAGAAATGGCCACATCTCGCGATTTTATTTTTTGTTCTGCCAACACTTGCCTTATGGCTGATGCGACAGCATTGCTGTCCATGATGTCCCCATCGACAATGGCGTCAGTGGGAATCGTGGCCATGCCCAGCTTCTGAAGGCGATAGCGCTGGGCGCTGCCTTTCCCTATTGGTTGAAGTTCGCAGACTTTCACCGAACTGGAGCCAATATCCAGACCTACGAGCGACTTGCTTTTGCTACCGAAAAGACCCACTGGGAGCCTCGCTTTGATGATGAATGGTTCTAAAGAATAACGCCTAGGAAGCGTACGTCAAGCATTTCAGGTAGATGGACCATCCTCATCAGCAGAAAACCCGATTAGAACGGCCGTAATATTGTCCTCCCCTCCATTTTCCCTGGCTTTAGCAATCAGGCGACTTACAGAATTTTCTAAGGATTTTTCACTCATGGCGATGGACCATATTTCAGAATCCGTGACCATTCCTGACAATCCATCTGAACAAAGCAAAAGGCGATCCATTTTCTCAAGGTCGAATTCCTGGACCGACACATCCAATTCTCCGCCATTGCCCAGGGCCTGGGTTATGACATTCCGGAAAGGGTGCACCCGGGCTTCCGCGGGGGTGAGGATTCCGTGGGTTACCTGCTCTGCGACCCAGGAGTGATCCCTCGTGATCTGGCGGATCCCTTTGGGATCAAGAATGTAGGCCCTGGAATCCCCAACATGCGCGAGGGTCGCGCGCGTTCCTTGAATCAGGCAGGCCACCACCGTAGACCCCATGGTCTCCCGCTCGGGGTTTTTCCGGATGTCTTCCACAATGGCCTGATCGGACAATAACAATGCAACTTTTAAGCGATTGCCGTCGTAATTGAGGGTCACATCATACTCAAGCGGCCAGGTACGATCCTTCTCAACCGTTTGCTGGACGAATTGCACCACCCGGTCCACGACGATCTGGCTCGCGACCTCACCCGCCGCATGACCGCCCAGTCCGTCAGCCACCACGAAAAGGCCTAGTTCGGGCTCCATCCTCAAGCTGTCCTCGTTGTGCTTTCGCACACAACCAACGTCTGTGAGCCCTGCCGACACCAGGCGCATGGTCAACCTCTCCTCAGGATCTTATTGAACAAGGTTTTGGCCTGCTGGCCTAGATCCCCAAGGCCTTTGATATCTTTTCCCTTGCCCTGGGCTTCCGTTGCCTGGTTTGAGGCAATACCCATTTTTTTCAACAGCTTGTGGCTAGGAGCAAGCTCTCGGGCCTTTTGGATGAGGGCGGCGGATCGGGCCTGCATCCCCAAGGCCTGGAAGTGTTCGGCGAGCCGCAACATGGTTTCGACATTTTTCGGCTGCAAATTGAGCGCAGCTTCAAAACATTTGACGATGGCTCGGCGATCTCCCCCTTTGGTCTCGAGAATTTTCGCCTGGAACAAATGATAATCCGCCTTGTTCGGGTCTTGCCGGATAGCGAATTGAACCAGTCCGAGGGCCCGCTCCGCATCCAGATCCTGAAAGGCCTTCATGGATTCCTGGAACCAATCGTCCGGAGTGCGCTCCATGGGGTTGTGCGCTGGAGCGGCATTTTCGGGCGGGGGAGCCTGGGAACCCACGCCGGGAACGTCTTGTTTGAATTCCGATTCGGCCCAAGACCTCCGTTCAGGGTCCTTCAGGACATTGAAAGCTTCTGAAATATCCCGGAACTTGGATTCGGCTTCTTCTTTTTGGGCTCCCGTGAAGCGGTCCGGATGCCACATTTTGGCGAGCCGATGGTAAGCCGCCTTGATTTCGTCCGCGGATGCGCCGACACGGATCTCAAGAATTTCGAAGGGGTTCATCATAGTTCCAAATACTTGCCTGGCCATGCCTGCCTAGAAGGTTAGAAGGTTGAAACCTGGATGGTAGCCGAATTCTTGTTGGAAGATAGAGTGCAAGCCCAATCATAGCTTCTGGCGGGAACAATCTCCAAATTTGATGGCACACTGGATGGCTCGGAGAAGCTCATTGGCCGCCACGATTGGGATCAGTTCACTGGAAGACATCCGCGAAGGACTCAGCTCAGGCGACCTGTCTTCCCAAAGTCTTGTCCGGGTCTGCCTGGAGAATCTCCAACTCCTTGAACCCTCCTTTAACGCCATCACCTCCACCGATCCAGGACGTTGCCTGAACCTTGCAAAGGCAGCTGACGCCAGGCTCCAGCAAGGCGAGCGTGGACCCATGCTGGGCATTCCCATCGTCCTGAAAGACAATTTGCACTGGACGGGCCTTCCCGTCAGCAATGGTTCTAAAATCACCGCAGGATATGTTGCACACTATGACGCCACGGTGGTCCAGCGGCTGCTGGAAGCAGGAGCCGTCCCCATCGCCAAGGCCAACATGGATGAATTCGCCATGGGCTCCAGCGGCGAATACAGCGCCTTCGGCCCCACCCGGAATCCCTGGGACTTGAGCCGTGTGCCCGGAGGCTCCAGCAGCGGCTCCATCGTCAGCGTGGCGGCGGGCTACGCGCCTTTCGCGCTTGGCAGCGATACGGGAGGGTCCGTCCGGCTGCCCGCTGGCTTCTGCAACGTCACGGCCCTGCGGCCCACCTATGGCGTGCTCAGCCGCTATGGGGTCACGGCGATGGCATCCAGCCTGGACCAAGTGGGTCCCGCGGCAAGGACAGCCGCGGGTGTGGCGGCGGGGCTCAGCGTGATGACCGGCCGGGACCCCAAGGATTCCACCAGCGTTGACCTTCCGCGCGCGGAGCAGCTGGCGAACTTGAAACCCGCGCTCCTGAAGGGTCTGCGGGTGGGACTGCCCATGGAATACTTTGGCGGGGGCCTGGACCCGGCCGTGCGCGGCATCGTGGAACGCGCCGTGCGAACCCTTGAGCAGGAGGGCGCCTCAGTCTTGGAAATTTCCTTGCCCCACACTTCCTACGCCATAGACACCTACTACCTCATCTGCACATCCGAAGTGAGCAGCAACATGAGCCGTTTCGATGGCGTGCGCTACGGCGCGCGCCAATCCGCGGACACCTTGGACGGCATGCTTTCAGGGACGCGTGAGCAGGGCTTCGGCGCAGAGGTGAAACGCCGCATCCTGCTGGGAGCGTTTTGCCTTTCCAAGGGCTACTACGACGCTTTATATTTGAAGGCGCTGAAGGCCCGGACGCTGATCACAAAAGATTTCACGGACGCCTTCGAAAAAGTGGACGTCATCGCCACCCCCGTCAGCCCCAATGTGGCCTTCCCCATCGGTGACAAGACCTTGGACCCCATGGCTATGTACCTGGCCGATGCCTACACCGTCACCACACCCCTGGCCGCCCTGCCCTGCCTCTCCATGCCCGGCGGTTTTTCCAACGGTCTGCCAGTGGGCGTTCAGCTCATCGGGCCGTCCCTTTCGGATGTGCATCTCCTGGAAGTCGTTCACGCCTTCCAGCAACTCACGGACCATCATCTTCAAACCCCGCCGCACCTGAACCGTGGAGTGAATCATGGCCATTGATGTCGTCATGCCTCAGATGGGCGAATCCATCGCCGAAGCCACCATCCTGAAATGGCATCGCAAGGTCGGCGAACAGATCGGCAAGGACGAGACGCTTTATGAAATCAGCACCGACAAGGTGGACGCGGAAATCCCGTCCCCCATTCAAGGCACACTGCTTGAAATCCTTGTGGACGTGAACGTCACCGTGCCCGTCGGGAGCGTGGTGGCGCGACTTGGCGATGCGTCGGAACTGGGCCACAAGGGGCCTGCCACAGGTGTTTCAATGGCATCCGCGCCAGCCTCCGCGGCCGTCTCCCCCATTGCGACCCCGGTTCACCCCATGAGTACGGATGAGGATGACAACAACTTAGAAAGCCGATTGCGGACCAAGTCTTCGCCGCTGGTCCGCGAGATGGCCAGGCAGCATGGCGTGGACCTGTCCAATGTGCCCGGCACCGGGCAAATGGGCCGGGTGACGAAGGAGGACATGGAGGCTCACCTGGCTCAGCGGGGCACCCCAGCATTGTTCACTGGCTCGGCGCCAACCTCTGGTGAGATGCCGAAGATGGCCGCCACCCACGACCCCAGCGCCCCCACCCTGGGCGCCGTTCCGGGTCTCGCGGTACCTCCGGAGCCCCACGTTCCTGCCTTCGGCGCTGGTGAGCGCGTGAAAGTCGAGCCAATGAGCCGCATGCGGAAGATCATCGCGGACAACATGGTGAATTCGAAATTGCGCGTGAGCCCCCACGTCTACACGGTCTTCGAGTTCGACATGAGCAACGTGGCGCGGCTCCGGTCCAAGCACCGCAAGGCCTTCGAGGAATCCTACGGCACCAAGCTGAGCTTCATGCCCTTCATCATGAAGGCCGTCATCAAGGGCCTCCAGGCCTTCCCGGTGGTGAACGCCTCGGTGGATGGCGACAACATCATTTATAAGCAGGACATCAATCTGGGCATCGCCGTGGCCCTGGACTGGGGCCTCATCGTGCCGGTGGTCAAACACGCCGACAGCCTGAACCTGGGCGGCCTGGCACGATCCCTGAACGACCTCGCCGAGCGCGCCCGCGCTAAAAAACTGCTCCCCGATGAAATATCAGGAGGGACTTTCACCATCACCAACCCAGGCGTCTTTGGAGACATCTTCGGCCTCCCCATCATCAACCAGCCCCAGGTCGCCATCCAGTCCATCGGCGGCATCGTGAAGCGGCCGGTGGTGGTGACCGACGAGAACGGCAGCGATGCCATCGCCATCCGGCAGATGATGTATTCGGGCCTCAGCTTCGACCACCGCATCGTGGATGGCGCCGTGGCCGACCAGTTCATGAGCGTCATCAAGAAAGAGTTGGAAACCGGAACCTTCGGCCTGGAATGATCTCCGATCCTGCATTTGGACGTGAGGAGACTGGCTTCGGACTTCGGGCTTCGGGCTTCAGGGTCGCATCACGAAAAGTGCAATCCAATGCAAAGCGATTTGTAGCCTGAAGCCTGTAGCCTGAAGCCTACTTAATACGTGGGTCCGCTTTCGCGGACGCGTTCGCGGAAGGTCGCGAATTCCCCCTCGAAGTAGAGCGGAATGCTCCCCGTGGGCCCATTGCGATGCTTGGCCACGATGAGCTCGGCTTCATTTTCCGGCTCCTCGTTGCCCGGTCCCGGATTCGTGCGCCGGTGGATGAAGGCCACCAGGTCCGCATCCTGCTCCAGGGCGCCGGAATCGCGGAGGTCGGATAGCTGCGGACGGTTCCCGGTGCGGTGTTCCACTTCCCGGTTGAGCTGGGAGAGCACCACCACCGGCAGGCCGTGATCCTTGGCCAGCAGCTTGAGGCCGCGGGAAATCTCACCGATGCGCACCGCCTCATTCTGTTTGGCCGCCCGAGAGTTGTCGGGACTGCTCAACAGCTGGAGGTAGTCAATGATGACCAAGTCCAGTTTCTGATTCGCCTGGCTGAGGTGCCTATCCACCATTGAGATGATCTGGGGCACAGTGATGCTGGCGTAATCGTTGATGAACACCGGGAGCGCGAGGAGTTCCGCTCGGGCCTCTTCCATCTGCTTCCGGTCCTGGTCGCTGAAACTCCCCGCCTCCACGCGCTTCATGTTCACGCGCGCTTTGGCGGCGAGGAGCCGCAGGAAGACTTCTTCCGAGGACATCTCGAGGGAGAAGAACGCCACATGGGCGTTCTGCTTCATGGCGGAGCGCAGCATCCAGTTGAGCGCCAGGGCTGTCTTGCCGACACCCGGCCGAGCGGCGAGGATCACCAGGTTGCCAGGACGCAGGCCCTGGGTGAGCTCATCGAACCGCTCGAAGCCCATGCGCAGGCCCGCGGATCCACGGCCTTCCAGCCGCTCCAAGAGGGCGGGCATGGCCTCAGCTTCCACCGCCGCGATATGCTCCAGACCCTTCCTGCGCTGGTCCCCTTGGGCCAGGCGGAAGAGATCCTGGGCCGACTGCTCGATAAGAGTATCGGGGGGCGCTTCCTCGGCGGCGGCCTGGCGCGCCAGCCCGGCGCCGATGCGGATCAGATCCCGCAGCTTGCGTTTGCGCAGGAGCAGTTCCGCCAGGATCTGGGGACGGCCCACTTCTTCGGCGCTGAGCAGTTCCACCAGACCGGGATATCCGCCCACTTTCCCGAGGGCATCGTCCTGGTCCAGCACATCCTTCAGCGTGAGGGCGTTCACCTCCAGGCGTGCTTCCACCAGGGAGCGAAGACCCCGGAAGACCGCGCGATGGGCGGGATGGACGAAGTCCTCTTCGTGAAGCTGGAAGACGATATCCGCCGCGTCCTTTTCAGCGCCCGGCGCACAGCAGGTGGCCAGGAGCGAGCGCTCCGCGTCCACGTCCTCCGGAAGCTGGTCCGGAAGCCAGTCCGCGGCCATCAAAGGCCTGGGGGGACGTAGCCGCCGCCATTCACGTCCACGAAGATCGGATTGGTGATGGCGATTGGATAGATGCCTTTCTGGACCTTAGACCAGGGCGTGCCGGCCCGGTAGGGGCCAGTCTGACTTAAGGAGACGCCAGCCTCGACCACGATCCAGGCGTCCTTGGCGGTGGGCAGATTCAGCGGCACCGAAGTGCTGCGCTGGCGGAAATCACTGCCTTGGCTGAAGGTGCTGGGGTCAAGGGTTTGGGCCAGCTGGCCATTGACAATGATGCGGACCTCATCCACCGGAACCCAATTCGGCGCGTAGAGAGTGATGGAGACATTCAGCGAGGGGCCGCTGACCGATCCACCGGGGCCGGCCCCATTGATGCTGACGTCCAGCAGGGGACCCGTGGAAGCCACGGCCGCACCGCTCTTCAGGGCGTTCTGGACGGCGCTGAGATCGCTTTCCGACGGGGCGGCGGTCCCTAGCTTCAGATAGGTGCGCGCCAGTCCCACGGGCGTATCCAGGCTGTAGAGGCCTGAGGAAAGCCCCAGGCCCTTCGTGAAATTCGTAGGGATCTGCTGGTTCAGCAAGGCGAACCAGTCGCGGCGCACGGCTTTGAATTCCGTGAACCAGGGATCCGGATTGGAGGCGCTGAAGCCTTCGGCCCGCAGCAGTTCGAGGGCGTTGAAACTGCCCACCGTGGCTCCCTGGGACAGCGATCCCGTGGCGTTCCACCAGGCATTCACACCCGTTCCGAGCGGCACCGCGGGATTGAAGGCCCGGAGCGTGAAAAGCCCCTGGGGACCCCGGGGGCGATGCACGACCACATAGGAGCCTTCGGATTGCTTGATGAAATCCGCCAGGTTCCATCCCTGAGATGATTTCGCGCCGCGATTGCGTTCCAGCCGAGGTGCCGGCGTGAAGAAGGCCGAGGCGACGCCGTCCTGGCTCAGCGTGGTGCTGCGGGCGCCAAAGGTCAAAGGATCGGTGCCGATGACCGTGCGGTAGGAGGCATCCAGCCCGATGGGGTTGAATTCCAGAACGAAATCCTGGTAGACCTGCGCGGCATCCTCGAAGCGGTCCTTTTCCAGCAGTCCCACCACGCTCACATTCTCGGCCAAAGCCGATGAGAGCTTTTCGCTCGGCAACATGCCGCCGCCCGTGGCCTGGGAGGGACCGGGCACATCGAAAGCGGTCCACCCCGTGGGGACCAGGGCCGGAACGATGATGAAGGAATGGTCATAGGTGGCACCGGAGCCGGGCAATGGGGAGGCATTCACGGCTTGGGAATCCAGATGGCCCAGTGGCCCCCTGGTCCCGTAGGCGAGGTAGCTCCCCACGGGGAATGAAACGGTGGCCGTGCTGGCTTCGGGGAGAATTCCGGGTACGAACGAAGCGCCGAAAAGCTGGTTCCCCGCCAGGAAGTGGTAGCTGCCGCCATTGGCGCTGGTGATGAGCTTTCCCTTGGTGACCGGGTCGAAAGAACCCGCGAAACTGCGGACTCTCTGAAGCGCCGGATCGGGTGAACCATCCTGGCCCACGAACGTGAAGCGCAAGGGCTGGAAATTGCCCGTGGTGACATCTTCCGCGCGGTCATCGGCACCG
>JAJYMZ010000094.1 GCA_021786615.1 Acidobacteriota bacterium | reverse complement strand
GATGGCCGATTCCCGGCCTTTGCGTCCGCGGCGCGGGGGAGATGGACAACCGAGGAGCCCTGATGTTTGAATTCGCCCTGCTTCAAGCCGCCCAACCCCAACCTCCGGCCTGGTCTACGCCACTACTACTCGGTGGCATGGGCGTACTCTTCTACTTTTTTTTGATCCGGCCCCAGCAGAAGGCCCGCAAGGAAATGGAAGCGCGCCTTTCCAAGCTCAAGAGCGGGGATGAAGTGATCCTCAGCTCGGGACTCTACGCCACCGTTGATCGCGTGGAAGAAAAAGTCCTCTGGCTGAAGCTCGGGAACACGACGGTGAAGGCCAAGCGCCACGCGGTGGCGGCCCTGGCCTCGGAACCGGATTCCACCAATTGAAGCACGGTGCCGCTCTGGGTTTCCTGAAGCCCGAAGCCTGAAGCCTGAAATCTGTCCCAAAGGAATCCATCGTGAGCAAACGGTCTCTCATCCGCCTCGTCACCACGCTGCTGATCTGCGCGGCCTGCGGCTACTTCTTCATTCCCCTGTCCAAGATCCGCCTGGGCCTGGATCTCCGCGGCGGCGTGCATTTCGAACTGGAAGTCCAGGGCCAGGAAGCCCTGGCAGCCGACCTCAGGGACACCCGCGACCGCATCCAGGAGCGGATCCAGGAGAAGGCCATCAGCGGCGTCACCGTGAAGTCCGACACCACTTCGATCCGGGTGGATGGCATCACGGAAGAGAACAAGACCGCCATCACCAAGATCCTGGCCGCCTTCGGCGGTTATTCCGTGGCGGAGCAGGGCTCCACGCGGGTGCTCACGCAGAAGGACACCTACCAGAAAGCCCTGAAGGACGATGCCAACAAGCGCGCCCTGCAGATCATTGACAACCGCATCAACCAGTTCGGCGTGGCGGAACCCGAGATCACTCCCACGGGCGCCGAAGGCAACCGCATCATCGTGGAACTCCCCGGCGTGGGCGAGGCCGAGCGCGAACGCATCAAGGCCCTGCTCTCCACCCCAGGGCGCCTGGAAGTCCGGTTCCTCGCCAAGAAGATGCCCAACCAGATTCCCGTGAAGACCGAGGCCGAAGCCCTGGCCATGCTTGGCGGGCAGCTGCCCGAGGGCACGGAATTATTTCCGGAGCTGGAAGAGGAATCCACCGTCGTCACCAATCAGATGAAAGCTGCCATCCGAGCCGCCAAGCCCGGCGAGAAGAAAGCCGACAACGTCCGGCAGTGGGTGCTGCTGGAGACCAAGGTCTACTACGAGGGCAGCGCCATCACGGACGCCAGCCGCGGCCAGGACCAGTTCAACACCAACACCGTGAACTTCACGCTGAACCGGGAAGGCGCCGACGCCAACGCCAAGCTCACGGAAATCGCGTCCAGCGAGAACCGCCAGTTCGCGTTCCTGCTGGACCGCAAGGTCATCAGCGTCCTGCACTCCGAGCAGAAGATCATCGGCAGCGGCGTCGAGATCAAGGGCAACTTCACGCAGCAACAAGCCGATGACCTGGCCCTGAAACTCAAGAGCGGCTCGCTCCGGGCCTCCATGAAGTTCCTGGAAGAACAGTCCATGGGGCCCAGCCTCGGCGCCGATTCCATCAAGCACGGCATCACCGCGGCGGTCATCGGCTTCGGCACCATCATCATCTTCATGGTGCTCTGGTACAAGTGGTCGGGCTTGAACGCCATCGTGGCCCTCACGGTGAACCTCATCGTGATGCTCGGGCTGCTGGGCTCCTTCCAGGCCACCATCACCCTGCCGGGCATCGCGGCCTTCGCGCTGACCCTCGGCATCGCGGTGGACGCCAACATCCTGATCTTCGAACGCATCCGGGAAGAGCTGGACAACGGGAAAAGCGTGCCCGGAGCCATCCAGACCGGCTTCGACCGGGTGTTCTGGACCATCGTGGACAGCCACGTCACCCAGCTCTTCGCGGCGCTGCTGCTGTTCATCTTCGGTACGGGCCCGGTGAAAGGTTTCGCCGTGTCCCTCACCGTGGGCGTGGTGGCCTCCCTCTTCACGTCGATCTACGTGAGCCGTTTCATCTATGACTGGGTGCTGGAACAGCATCCGGGCACCAAGACTCTTTCGATCTAAGCCGAGACCATCCAGCATCTCTCCGGACAAACAAATGCGAATGTTTCATAAACTTCCCCACTTCGACTTCATGAAATGGAAGGGCGTGGCCCTCACCATTTCCTGGAGCATCATCATCATCTGCTTCCTCCTGGCCCGGCCCTGGAGCAGCCACAGCCGCGTGAGGGTGGGCATGCAGTTCACCGGCGGCATTGACATGATGGTGCGCTTCAGCATTCCCATGGAAGCGGACCAGATCCGCAAAGCGCTTCAGCAGGGGGGCATCAGCGACGCGGCCCTGGTGAACTACACGTCTCCGGCGGGCACCGAGGACTACTCCATCAAGGTGAAAGCGAAACCGGGCCAGGACGTCAAGGATTCCACCCTCCAGATCGATAAGATCAAAGATGTGCTCAAGCAGCTGGATCCCCAGAGCAAGAGCGACCCGCGCCATGACCTCAACACCGAATCGGCCCTGGCCCTGTCGGGAAAATGGTATGACGCGAACCTGCTGGGCCTGAAGGGGGACGAGCAATCCCAGCGCGCCACCTACGATGGATGGGCTGGGAAAGTAACCGAGGCCAGGGACATCAAGGGCTCGATTTCCAACTACAACGAGTTGCCTGCGGAATTGCCCGCCCCGCTGAAAGAGATGATCCAGAAGGACTACCGCCTGGGTCACATGACCGTCCGAAAGATTGAGAGCTTCTCCCCTTCGATCTCCGGGGAGTGGACCAGCAAGACCCTGAGAGCCGTGTTCTGGGCCAGCGTGGCGATCCTGTTCTACGTCATGTTCCGCTTCACCATGAGCTTCGCCGTGGGCGGCATCGTGGCGCTGCTGCACGACATCCTCATGGCCCTGGGCCTGTTCGTGCTGTTCGGATTCGAGTTTTCGGTGCCCGTGGTGGCGAGCTTCCTCATCCTCATGGGCTATTCCATGGCCGACACCATCGTGGTGTTCGACCGCATCCGCGAGAACAGCCACAAGCCCGAGTACCGCCGCGTGCCCATCTCGAAATTGATCAACGACTCCATCAATCAGACCCTTTCCCGGACCATCCTCACGTCCATGTCGGTGCTCTTCGTGGCCTTCTGCCTGCTGGTTTTCGGCGGCCCGGCCCTGCGGGACTTGAGCTTCCCCATCTTCGTGGGCGTCATCACGGGCACCTATTCATCCATCTATATCGCGTCGCCGGTGGTGGTGTACTGGGACAAGTTCTTCGGCGGCAAGGACAAGCTCAAGCAGCACGCCTAATCAGCTTTCGAAGCTGAGCCACCCCGCCCTGCCGGGCACTTCCCGGCGCACCATTGCTTTGGCGGGCGGGTTGGCGGCTTTCAGCTCCGGGAGCCAGTCGGCGTGGGTGCGCGCCCACACTTCGCGGTCGCGCAGGCCTTGCAGGAAGGCATCAAAGGCCCCGTGGAGCATGCCCCCTTCCACTTCCGTGTGCAGCGCATACACATTCAAGGCGTCTTCACGAATCAAGGACCACACCCGCTCATTCACGTCACGCTCGCTCATGCCGTCCAGTCCGTAAAGTTCATCCAGCGTCGGCAGCGTGGTGGGAATTTGAAGGGTGGTCAGAGCCCTGCCCTTCACGATGGGATAGAAAGGCGCGAGACCACGGCAGTCCCCGGCGTAATTGAGGGCGTACTGCTCCTGCAGTTCCAGCGTGGTGTCATTGCTGCGCCAGGCGGGGCTCACGGCCCCCTTGGCCTTGCATCCGAAAATGGATTCAAAGGCCTCGTGGCTGCGGTCGTACCAGTCCTGCAGCCACTCCCTAGATTTGCGGTCCAGCAGGTCGTGGTACTGCACATGGTCCCAGGCGTGGATGCCCACTTCGTGTCCGGCTTCACGGGCGGAACGCATCTGCGCCGCGGCCTGTTTGTGGATGACCGGCGCCGGAAGCAGGACGCCGTACATCAAGGTCTTCAGGCCGTACATTTGGGGCGCCTTCGTTCGCCGCATCTTGGCGAGGAAGCCTTTGCGGAAGATGCGGCGGAGGGCCTTCCCGCTGCTGTCGGGCCCGAAACTGAAATAGAAGCTGGCCTGCATCCCATGCTTGTCCAGCAGGCGCAGCAACGTGGGAATCCCCTTGAGAGAACCCTCCAGGGTGTCCACATCCACGCGCAGGGAAATGGTTTTCAAGGGATGATCCTCAATCCAGTTCCCCCGGCTCCCGCAGGCTCTGGGAACGGTCCGTGCGGCGATCCTGGATAAAGCGGCGGAGATCCTCCTGGCCCTGCCCGGGCAGCCCCCAGAACACCACGCCCGCGCGCGTCGGCAGCGCATCCCCCTCCATGTGCATGAGGTGGCGGATCTCGCCATGGCAACTGAACAGCGCGCCACCGGGAAGGGTGGTCTGCACCTGGACCTTTTGCCTCAAGGGGAGATTGGCCGAGGCCGGAAGCGCCAGCCCCATTCCGGTCTCGGTGAGGTTCAGCACCTTCACTTCCCAGGTCTGGTCCTGGGCCTTGAGGGTGCCTGTCAACGGCGCCTGATCCGCCGAGGCCATGCGCATGTCCCGGCGGCGCTTCAGCTCGATGCCCCGGGTGGGCCAGGCGAGGCGCAGGACCGGTGGGAACATCGTGTCGTCTTCGGCGGCCACCAGCGGCGACAACACGGGGCTATCCAGGGACACCACCTGGTCCCCCAGGATGATGGAAAGCGTCACCATGGTTCCTTCCTCGGGCAACTGGTCGCGCCGCTTGGCGCCCATCAAGTGCATGGCCTGCCCGGGCTCGAGACCCGCCAGCCGCAGGTCCCCCAGCATGCGATTGGTGCCCATGGCGCGCAGGCTGACGGATGCCTTCAATTCCTTGGCTTCCCGCAACATGCTTTCCAGTTCTTCATCGCTGGGGAAAATGGGTTCGCTCATGTCAGTCCTCGATCGCCCCTGAAGGCCGTGAATCAGTTGCTAGATCCCATAAGCCAGTCTCTCTGCCAGGTGCTCATGAAGGCCCGCCTGGCGGATGGCCCGGGCGGCGCCCTTGTGATCATAATCCAGGCGATGCAGCCGAAGGCGGCGCTTGGCGGGATCGAAGGTCATGAAGGAAAGGCGCGGATCCCGGTCCCGGGGCTGGCCCACGGACCCGGGGTTCACCAGGTAGCGGCAATCCTTGCGAAGGTTGAACCATTCACCTTCCTGAACAGTCATCCAGGTCAGCTGCTGGGCCTCCTCATCCAGTTCGAAACAACCGGGCAGGTGCGTGTGGCCAAAAAAACAGAGCTGCCCGTCAAAGCACTCGAAAGCCGTGAGCGCATCCCGGGGGTGCAGCAGATAGGCATCCTCGTCCATGGGTGATCCATGGGCCAGTTCGTAGTCCTCTCCCACGGTCATGGGGCCCCTGGGAAGGGATTCCAGGAAGTGCTGGTTTTCCCTGGAAAGCCGCTCGTGGGTCCATTCCGCCGAGCTCCGGGCGGGGCCGCTGAAAGCCAGGGCCGGTTCCAGGCCGGCGCAAACCTTGTCGTGGTTGCCCCGCACCAGGATCCGGGGCTTCAGCTCCCGCACCAGATCCAGCACCCGGTTGGGCTGCGCGCCGTAGCCCACCAGATCCCCCAGGATCGTGAAGCGGCTGAAGGCCCTTCGCTTGGCGTAGCGGAGCACCACCCGCAGCGCGTGCAGGTTGGCATGCAGGTCTGAAAGGATGATGTCCATGGGCAGGTTGATCAGTCTAACGCGGCCGACAGCCTTTTCGCGATTTCATCCGCCCCATGACCCAAGGGCAGGGCCATTGGAAGTTCGCGCCAGTGGTGCATGCGCATCCGATGCCGCCGCAGGAATTCATCGCGGTCTTTTGCCAGGGGCCTTGATGGATCAGCCGCGATCCGGGACCAGCAGGCCTCAGGCGTCTCCGCGATCCAGAGCACCGCGAAGCCCGAGGCGATCACAGCATCCCGGACACCCGGGCTTGCCCAGGCTCCGCCGCCCAGGGCCATCACCGATGGCTGGCCCAGATTCGAGCGCAGCACTTCCACTTCGAGCTGGCGGAATTCGGCCTCGCCTCGAATCTCGAAAATATCCGCGATGGAGTGGTCCGTGATTTCGGTGATGTGCGCGTCGAGGTCCAGCACCGGAAGCCCCAAACGCGGCCCCAACGCCGAAGCGAGCGTGGATTTCCCAGAGCCGCTGCTGCCCACCAGAGCGATGCCCTGGCCGCGCCGGAAGGGGGGCCGCGCCTTCCAGCGCGCCCCTTGGGCCGCCCAGCAAAGCTCCGCGGGATCTGACCGATCCAGTTCGCTGATGAGCGCGATGCTTTCCGCGCCCGCCTGAAAAATCGGTTCAAAATCATCAAGGCGGACGCCGCCGATGGCGATGGGCGCGATGCCTCTGGAATGCAGCATGGCAGCGCCTCTGCGAAGACCTTCCAATCCGATGGGCGCCGCGTGGCCGGTCTTGGTTGAGGTGGCGCGGAAAGGCCCCACGCCCGCGTGATCGCAGGCGCTGTCCACTGAAGCCCAGTCGGTTTGGCAGTGGGTGGAGGTACCAATGTGGACCCGTTCCAGGCCTGGCAGACGGCGCGCTTCCGAGGGCGGCAAATCCATCTGGCCAAGATGCAGGCCCCAGGGCGCGAAGCCTTCCCGCGCAGCCAACAGGGCCAGATCCGCGCGATCGTTCACGCAGATCATTGGCCAGCCGCCATTGTCGTGGGCCTGCCGCAGCGAGGTGATCAATTCCTCATATTGCGCCTTCGCATCCAGCGGCTTGCCCCGGAACTGCACCAGGGGAAAACCTGCCTCCCCGAACTGTTTCACCTGCTCGCTAAGCGAAGCAGCCCGGCGCGAGTCGGTGAGCGGGTAGATGGGGGGAAGCTGGATCACTTAAAAACACCACGCGGAGGGAAGCGGAGGCAGCGGAGGGTAGCGGAGAAAAAATTGGGGTTCTGGAAACTCCTTATGGGAATTGTGGTCTTCATAGCGCGATGGATTTTCAGGCCAGCGAAGCGTCTTGCGCAAACATGGTTTGGAGAATGGAAATCCAATTTTCGTTTAGTGGTACCAATCGAAATCCTGGTTGCGTTTAATCTTGTCTGGCAATTGAACTCAACCTATCCCAGAACAAAACTGTGTCAGAAGTTGAATCGGTCATTGGGTCTGGATAACAGTCTTTCCTCCGCTCCCCTCCGCTCCTCCGCTAACCTCCGCGTGGTTTATTTTTTTCACGCCGCCTCTTCCTCCTCAAACTGCAGCCGCACAAGCTTGGCGTAGTGGCCGTCCAGGTCCATGAGGCTGCCGTGGGTGCCGCGCTCGATGATGCGGCCCTGGTCCATGACCCAGATCTCGTCGGCCTCCTTGATGGTGCTCAGGCGGTGGGCGATGGTGAAAGTGGTGAGGCGGTGGCTCACGTGCTCGATGACCGCCTGGATCTTGGCCTCGGTCTCGGAATCAATGTTCGCGGTGGCTTCGTCCAGCAGCAGGACCTCGGGCTCCAGGTAGAGCATGCGCGCGAAGGCCAGCAGCTGCCGCTCGCCGGCGCTGAGTTTCTGGCCGCGCTCGCCCACCTGGGTATCCAGTCCCAGCGGAAGGCGGCTCACCAGGTCCTTCAGCTGGCTCTGCTCCAGCACCGAAGCCAGCCGCTGCGTATCCCGGGGCCTGCCCAGGACGATGTTGTCTTCGAGGGTGCCGGAGAAAACAAACACATCCTGGAGCACCAGGCCGAAGAGCGAGCGGTGGCTGGGAAGTTTCAAATCCCGCACGTCCACGCCGTCCACGGTCAGCCTGCCTGCGCTTACATCGTAGAAACGCATCAGCAGATTGATGAGGGTGCTCTTGCCCGCGCCGGTATGGCCCACCACCGCGACGCGGCGGCCTTTGGGAATGGCGCCGCTCAGCTCGTTCACGACGCTGCGGCCGCCCTCATCATAGGCGAAGGAGACCTCCTCGAAACGGATCTCGCGCTCGAAAGCCACAGGCTTCGGGGCCTCAGCCTCGTGGATCTCGTCCTGATTATCCAGCAGCACGAAGATGCGTTCGCTGGAGGCCATGGCGGTCTGCATCACGTTGTAGCGCTCCGCCAGCTCGCGGATGGGCCTGAAGAATCGCCCCGAGAGCTGCACGAACGCGAAGAGCAGGCCCCAGGTGAGAGTCCCCATTTCCAATTTGATGCCGCCGTAGTAGATGATGGCCGCCAGGGTGGCGGACGTGATGAATTCCACAACCGGGAAGAACACCGCGTAAGCAAAGATCGTGCGCAGGAAGGCATCCAGGTAGCTGCGGTTGAGCTGCTTGAAGCCCTCGTTGCTGTCGGTTTCCCGGGCGTTCATCTGCACCAGGCTGATGCCCGAGAGCTGCTCCTGCAGGTAGGCCTGGATGGCGGCGTAGCGTCCTTGGGTCTCCCGGAAAGCTTCGCCGGCCTTCCGGCGGAAGATTTCAGTGGCCAGCAGCAGTGGCGGCATGATGGCCAGCGCCACCACCGCCAGCCCGGCGTTCTTGCTGAACATCCAGAGGACGATGGCCAGCAGGGACAAGGCG
>JAJYMZ010000198.1 GCA_021786615.1 Acidobacteriota bacterium | reverse complement strand
CCGATCTCTCTCCCGTTCCCCCGGTTTTCCGCGGCGATGGATGGCGATAAGGTCGCCGCTTTTCGGATCAGCCCAAAGGGCGGCGACGCCGCCAGCTGGGTAGTCCGGCACGGGCTGAAAGGTCAGGCCGCCGTCTTTGCTGAGAGCGAGCCCCGTCAGGGTGCCCATCCACACCTGGCCGGCACCATCGCGAGCCACACAAGCGAATCCCTTTTCAGGTGCGCCGGACTTCGGCCCCCACCGTAGGAAGCGATGCCCGTCGAATCGGAAAGGGCCGCTTTGCGTGAGGACGAAAAGACCGCCAGGCAGGGGCTGGACATCATTCACGAGGAGATCGGTGAGCCCTCCCGCCGTGCCGAAATTCTTGAAACGCTGGCCATCGTAGCGGAACAGGCCTCCCTCGGTGCCCACCCAGATATAGCCCTCGTCATCCTGGGCCAGGCTGGTGGTGGCCAGGTTGGTCAAACCCTGGTCCGGGCCGTAGGTTTTGAAACGGTAAACGCCTTGGGCCCTCAGCGGGATCGCCTGAATGACCAGGCACAAGAAGAATAGCGCGGTAAAAAGCCCTCGCCTCAGCGGGTGAAACCATGGAATGCAGCGGTGCCTGGATCCAGACGTGGCGGCTGGGCGCAGCCTAGCCACCACGTGGGGGAGCACGAGGGGGGACGGAGAGTGAGCGTAGCGAGCGCGCGGTCCCCCCTCGTTCATGTCAGCGTCCAAACGGAGCCTCTACATCTTTCTATGAACCTTATATACGCTGGCTTGGTCCCGGGGCGCGATGATTATTTCATCAATGTTGACGTGATCGGGCAAGGCCAGGGCCCAGCGGATGCATTCGGCGATATCGCCTGCCACCAAAGGTGTCATGCCCTGGTAGACGGCCTTTGCCTTGGCGTCGTCCTCCAATCGCACACGGGAAAAATTCGTTTCCACCAGGCCGGGATCCACCGAGGTCAGCCTGATGGGCTCCCCGCAAAGCTCGATGCGCAGCGTCTGGACTAGCGCCCGCAGCGCGTATTTCGACGCGCAGTACACGCCGCCGTTCTCGTAGACGTTGTGCCCGGCGACCGAGCCGATGGTGAAGAGATGGCCCCAACCCGATTTGCGAATGTGGGGCAACGCGGCCTGGAAGGTTCGGATCACGCCTTCGACATTCGTGTGCAGCATCAACTGCCAGGTTTCTTCGGAAATGGCTTCCACGCGATCCAGGCGCTTGGCCAGCCCCGCGTTGGCCACCACCACGTGCAAGCCCCCAAGCGCTTTCGCCGCATCATCCACGAAAGACTTGACCGATGCCGAGTCGCGCACATCCACATAACTCGCGAAGGTCTGGATGCCATGCTGCGCCGCCAATTCACCGCCGAGCTCCTTCACGAGATTGACGCGCCGCGCGCCTAGGGCCAGGTGGCAACCGTTGGCCGCCAGCAGGCGCGCGGTGGCTTCTCCGATGCCGCTGCTGGCGCCGGTTATGAGGGCGATAGGGTGCTCGGGGCGCATGGGCTTTTCCATTAGGCGGGGTATTGGTCTACGGCCCGCGCCAGCAGGTCCATGGCGCGCTTCAGCTTTGGGATTTCCAGCACATAGGCCAGGCGCACCTGGTTCAGGCCCTTGGGTGTTTCAGGGGCTTCCTCCTGAGCGTAGAAGCCCGGTCCCGGTGCCACCATCAGGGTTTCGCCGTCGTGCGAGAAATCCGTCAGCAGCCACCGCGCGAAGGCCTCGCAGTCCGGAATGGGCAGTTCCGCCATGATGTAGAAGGCGCCGCTAGGTTTCTCGCAGACCAGGCCGGGGATCCGCTGGAGTCCCTCAAAGGTGATGTCCCGGCGGCGCAGGTATTCATCGCGCATGGGACCGAAGATGCCAGGGCCCAGCTTGGTCATGGCCATGGCCGCGGCCTGTTCCACCACCGGCGGGCAGAGTCGGCCTTGGGCCATTCGGACCGCGGCGGCCCGGACTTCCTTGTTGCGGGTGGCGAGGCAGCCGATGCGGGCGCCGCAGGCGCTGTAGCGTTTCGAAATGCTGTCCACCAGGATGGCGTGGTCATCCAGGCCTTCGATGTGGAGGATGCTGGTGTGCGTTCCCTCATACACGAACTCGCGGTAGACCTCGTCGGAAATGATGAAGAGGCCAAGGTCCCTGGCCATTTTCGCCAGGCGCCGGAGCTCGGATTCCTTCAGCACCGTGCCCGTTGGATTATTGGGGGAGCAGATCAGGATGGCCTTGGTGCGGGGCGTGATGGCCGCGAGGATGGCCGGGTCATCCGGCAGGTGGAACCCGCTGGCAGCCTCGGTTCTGAGCGGGCGCAGCGTCACGCCGGACATCATGGCGAAGGTGTTGTAGTTCGTGTAGAAGGGCTCGAAGCAGAGCACCTCGTCGCCGGGTTCTGCCACGATCTGAAGCGCGAAAAGAATGGCTTCGCTGCCCCCGATGGTCACCACTAGGTCGCTCTCATCCAGTTCAATGCCCGCGGCGCGATAGTAGCCGGCAAGGGCCAGGCGGTAGGCGGGCTCGCCTTCAGAGCGGCCGTAGGCGATGACGGTGCGGTCGTAAGTGTGAAGGGCGTCCAGGAAGGGCCGGGGCGTGGGCACATCCGGCTGGCCGATATTCAACGAGTGGACATGGATTCCGCGGGCGATGGCCGCATCCGCGAGGGGCGCCAGCTTGCGGATGGGGGAGTCGGGGAAACGGTTTCCGCGGGCCGACACGCGCATCATCAGGCTTGGTTCCATGGTGAGGGTCTCCTTGGGGCAGCCTACGAGCGCACTGTCGCCTGATGGGCACGCCTTTCGATTATACCGGAGGCCTTCTGGCATCCGAAGGCTTGAGAGCGCAGAGCCGGGAGGATTGGGATTTGATTTTCATCACAGGCTACCTGAGGTAGGCGGAACCCGTCGCTGGAAGTCCCCGGCCCTCTGGATAAACTGGGCTTTCTGTCTCCGAACTTCCGGAGCCCTTCTCTGCCGAGGTGGCCGTGCTCGATTTTTCCCTTAGCCCCGAACTGCTGGCCCTGCAAGCGAAGGCCCACGATTTCGCGCTCAACGTGATGCGGCCCGTTGCGCGCTATTACGACGACACCGCTGAATGGGCGACGCCGGTTTACGAGAAGGCCTGGAAGGAGGGGTACCTCCAGGCCTTGGTGCCCACGGAATACGGTGGCCCGGGAAAGAACCAGATCGAGGAAGCCATCGTTTGTGAGGAACTGGCCTGGGGCTGCGCCGGCCTTTACACCTCCATCATGGCCAACGGCCTGGCCATCACGCCCATCCTCATCGCTGGCAGCGATGAGCAGAAGAAGAAGTGGCTCTCGAAGCTTGTGGAGGAGCCCCTCTTCGCGGCCTTCTCGCTTTCGGAACCAGAAGCTGGCTCCGATGCCGGGAGCATGACCTGCCATGCGGAATTGAAGGGCGGCAAGTACATCATCAACGGCACCAAGTGCTACTGCACCAACGGCGGCCACGCGGACTTCTACACGCTGTTCGCCTCCACCAATCCCGACAAGGGCGCCCGCGGAACCAGCTGCATCATCGTGCCCAAGGACACGCCCGGCCTGCGCATCGGCAAAGCCATGGACAAGATGGGCCAGCGAGCCTCGAACCAGGTCCACCTGCATTACGAAAACGCTGAGGTCCCTGCCGAAAACATCCTGGGCAAAGAAGGCATGGGCTTCATCATCGCCATGAAGACGCTGGACCAGACCCGCGCCGCGGTGGCGGCGGGCGGCGTTGGTGTGGCGCGCGCGGCCTTTGAGATGGCGCTGGAGTATGCCAAGACCCGCAACCAGTTCGGCAAACCCATCATCGCCAACCAGGCCATCAGCTTCATGCTCGCCGACATGGCCAAGAAAATCGAGGCCAGCCGCCTGCTCACCTGGCAGGCCGCCTGGATGACCGATAACAAGATCAAGAATTCCAAGCAGAGCGCCATCGCCAAGACTTTCGCCACGGACACGGCCATGGAAGTCACCACCGATGCCGTGCAGATCCTCGGCGGCAACGGCTATTCCAAGGACTACCTGGTGGAAAAGTGCATGCGCGACGCCAAGCTGCTGCAGATCTATGAGGGAACGAATCAGATCCAGCGGCTCGTCATAGCGAAAGAGATCCAGCAAGGCAACTGAACTCCAGGGGACATCACTTCCAGCGGCTACCATCGCCGCTGGATCCAGGGGCCAGCTTTGACAGGACTCCCAGATATCGGGCGCAGTGCGCCCTCCCGCTCGCCTGCGGCTTGCGGATCTGGGAACCCTTGTCCTGTCAAAGCTGAGAGCCCCGTGATTCGTTCGAATCAGATCCAGCGGCTCGTCATAGCGAAAGAGATCCAGCAGGGCAACTGACGCGATTGTCGATTTGCGATTTCCGATTGCCGATTGAGACCCCAGTGGTGATGGAGGCTCCAAATCGGCAATCGAAAATCGGCAATCGAAAATTTGCCTTGCGTTTTTATTTCACGAATTCCCGGTCCCTGCTACCCTTCCTCCATCAACCCAACTTTTAGGCACCTGCCCCAAAGCTGGAAGGGCTCCATCCGGGAGCTTTGAAAGAACGGTGATCTGTTCCCCGGAACCCAATGCCTGGTTGGCGTTCCGGCGATCCACCCCCAGGCGCCGGGGCAAGCCCCCAAGAAGGAAAGTGTTCTATGGCTGAAGGCACAGTGAAGTGGTTCAACGCCGAAAAGGGTTTCGGCTTCATCACCCCCGATGGAGGCGGCACCGACCTCTTCGTCCATCACACCGCCATCCAGGCTCAGGGATTCCGCACCCTGGACGAGCAGCAGCGCGTGAGCTTCGACGTGGTGGACGGCCCCAAGGGACCCCAGGCTTCCAACGTCAAGAAAATCTGAACCGAAGTCGCTCTAGAGCAAAGCCCCGGTTCTACCGGGGCTTTTTCATGACCCCATACTGGTGGCATGGGGAATGTG
Source organism: Acidobacteriota bacterium (assembly GCA_021786615.1). GTDB lineage: Bacteria > Acidobacteriota > Holophagae > Holophagales > Holophagaceae > JANXPB01. The sequence continues at coordinate 3,628 of JAJYMZ010000198.1, read as the reverse complement.
GATCTGATGCTTTTGGCTCTTCTTGCTGTCCTGGTGGCGGGCCGCTGGATCCACTTCCACTGGATCTTGCCCCGGGCCCTTCGCAAGGCGGAAGTAAGCTGGGATTCCAGCTCTCCAGCTTCAGAAACCGCGGATCTTCTGCATTCCGCCCATTTTGCCAGTGGCGAATTAGGCTATCGCATCCATCTGCTGCGGGGGCGCGCGCGCTTAGCCCAGGGATTCAAGAACCAGGCGTGGTCGGATTTCCTCCAGGCTCAATTCCTTCGCCTGCCAAGGTGGAAGCGGCTGCTGGTCCAGCCCTTCTTCCGCCCACTACCCAAGCGGATCCGTGACTGGCGATTCAACTATGGCCGCCAGCTGATCCGTCTCGCCCCAGGCATGCCACAGCTGGCTCACCGGTTGGGAATTCTTTACCTCCGGCGCAACCAGGAAGGTGATGCCGCCCAGGCCTGGGAGCACTTTCGCACTGTGCTTATCCTCGCGGCCGAGGATCCGCTGCTGCTGGAAGACCTGATGCTCTCGGCCCTGAGCCGCCAGGAATTCGCCATGGCAGAACAGGCGCTGGCCCTGCTGTTGCAGCGCCACGGGGATCCGCGCCTGCCCTGGGATCGTTCCACGCCTTCGGCTTACCTGCTGCAGCAAGGCCGCGCCGCGGAGGCTCTGGTGGTCATCCGCAATCTCCCCCCAGCCTTCCGCACGGAGCCCTGGCATTGGGCCGGAGAAGCGCGGGCTTTGCGGAGGCTTGGCGATGACCACGGGGCTTGGGCCTCCTTGGAGGAAGGCCTGGCGCGATTTCCCGATTCGTTCCGGCTCTGGATGGAACGGCATCAGATGGCCATGGATTCTGGAAGAGATGAGGAAGCCCGCCACTGTCTGGCGCGGGCCGAACGGTCATTGCCGGCCCAGGATGATTCAGAATTGCGCTGGGAATGGCAGGCTCGCCGAGCGGAATTCGCTTACTGGATTGATGGAGATGCCCTGGCTGCCTGGGAGTTCCTACGGGCGGTTCCGGCGCACCTCCGGGGATCCATGCACCCGCCCCTGGACCTGGAGCTTCAAGTCTCCCTTGGGGACTATGAAAACGCGCTGCGAAGGTGCAAAGAGCTTCTGGAAGAGCGTCCTGGAGACCCTGGACTGCTGATGCTGCAAGGCGATTGCCTGGCTGGCCTGGAAGCTTGGCCGTCACTGCTGGAATTCCTGGACGCCATGGGTCCGGAACCCCGCAAGAGAGCGGACTTTTGGCACCTCAAGGGCCTGGCCCTTGGGCACCAGGGGGATGCGCTGGGCTCTCGTCTTGAGCTGGAACGGGCGGCCATGATGGATCCCGAGGATCTCCACCTGGTGCTGGACGCCGGCCACGCCTGCGCGGATCTGGGCGAATGGGAACGCTCCGAGGACCACTGGAGGCAGGCGCTCCGATTGGACCAAACCTGTGAAGAAGCCCTGGTGCACCTGGCGGAGAGCCGCAAGGCGCTGCACGACCCCGAAGGCGCTCGCCGTTTCCTGAGGGAATGCCTGGTGCATCATCCCGAAAGCAGCGAGGCTCATGAACGGCTTACTGAGCTGGAATCGAATTGATCCGTTGAACGTTCAACTCTTCTTTAGCATGGCGATCTTGCTGTCGTAGCGCTCCCGCTCGGCGGGAAGGGCCCAGCGGCGGGCCAGTTCCAGGTCGGTTAGGGCCTTTTGGGTCTTGCCATCCATCAGATCCAGCCTGGCTTTCAATAGGTAGAAATTGGATTCATAGGGCAGCAATTTGATGGCCGTGGCCACGTACCTGGCCGCATCCTCCCATAGCCCAGCTTCCATGGCTTCTTCGGCCAAGAAGGCCTGGAAGTAGGGATCCTTTTTTCGGAGTTCCAGACCCAGCTGGCGATACTTCATGGCCTCGATCTGGCGGTGGTTTTCCAGCAGCAGGGATTCCATGTTCCCGATGGCGGCAGTGTCCTTGGGATCCAGGCTCAGGGCTTTCCGATAGTCAGCCTCGGCCTTCTCCATCTGACCCATATTCTTCATGACCACGCCATGGATGTTCCAGCTCACATTCGACGTAGGATCCGCCTTCACGGCGATCTCGGCCTGCGCCAAGGCCTGGTCGCGTTGACCTTGAATCAGGAGTTCCACAGCCCGGTTGCTGTGGAAAAGCGCCGTCACGCGTTCCTGGGAAAGGGTCTGGACCAGGTACAAGCCCTGACGCCTGCGCAGCTGGGGCAGGAAATCCGCCACCAGGTCGCCCATGGGGAACATGGGCACCAGCGCCACCACGTGCCGCTCCATGCGGATGATACGCCCATCCCGCGTCCAATGGTTGAGGTTCATGGGCTCCGCGAAGCGGGCGGGGATGCCCACTTGGTTGCATGCAGCCACATACAGGGCCGTCAGGGAAATGCAGTTGGCCTTGCGATCTTGCAACACTTCAGAGACAGTCCGTGTGCGGGAATTGTCGTAGGTGATGCCCAGGCCGCCATCGGATTCAGAACGAAAGAGCACATCCAGAATCGCCTGGAGCTTGCGATGGGTGCTGATTTCCCGGCCGGTGGCTCTCCGCATGAGCGGCACCAGCTCCGGAGGAGCCGCCAGCGGGGAAGTGTCCGGCATCAAGGTGAAAGGGATGGGCAATGGCTTGGCGGGCAAGGGCAGAGCGGGTTCCTGGGGCCACAGGCCCGGTGCCGCGAGAAGGATGACCGCGCCAAATGCAATTGATTTAATGGCAATCTTTAGAATTGATTTGGGAAGGAGCATAGCTGGCCTCATTTTCTGAGTCGGCTCAAGGCCGGTGAACGGTAACAGCAACATAGCCTCTCTAAATTTCGGTTCAACCAGGAATGGCTGAATTCACACGGCTGTGGCGGTTCAGTGGATTCTGCGCCGAGAGATTTGAATCATGCCAATCTTGAAGCCATGAAACCGACGGCCGTGGTGTGCGCGTATTCCCCCGTGGGGCGCGAAGCCTTGGCGGGTTTATTGGATGCGGGAATCGAAGTCCTGGCGCTCTATACCTACGCTCAAGGCGAATCCGAGACCTGGTTCGAGCCTCCCGCGCGCCTGGCGGAAGGCCAGGGCATCCCTGTGCGCATGGAAAGGCGATTCAATGAAGATGGGGTCTTCGCGGCCATCCGGGCCCTGCATCCGGACTTCCTGTTCAGTTTCTATTTCCGCGAGATGATCCAGGCCCGCTTCCTGGAAATCCCGCCCCTGGGCGCCTACAACTTGCATGGATCGCTGCTGCCGAAGTACCGGGGACGGGCGCCCATCAATTGGGTGCTGGTGAAAGGTGAGCAGGAAACCGGCATCACCCTTCATGCCATGACGCCCAAGCCTGATGATGGCGACATCGTAGGGCAGATGAAGCTGCCCATTGAATGGGACGACACGGCTTTGAGTCTCACCCTGAAATGCGCCAAAGCTGGTCGCAGCCTGGTGCAGGACGTGGTGCCGAAACTGGTGGACAGTACCGCGATCCGAATCCGTCAAAAAACCCTTGCCCCCTCCACCTATTTCGGCGGCCGCAAACCCGAGGACGGCCAGCTCGACTTCTCGATGGCCGCCGCGGAAGCCTTCAACCTGATCCGCGCCGTGGCCGATCCCTGGCCCAACGCCTTCATCCGTACCAGCAGCGGAAGATCGG
>JAJYMZ010000110.1 GCA_021786615.1 Acidobacteriota bacterium | reverse complement strand
TATTATTATATTTAATTATTTGGCTTGAGTGTTGCTCCTACCAATCCAGAAACGAGGAGCCCCAGCATGCGACTGCAAACCAAGAGCCTTCGGCGGATTGATGTTGAAGCACCATTTTAAGGGAAGTCCCGACGCGGTGACGCCGCACCGCCGATTCCTGATCACGGTCAGGTCTGAACCCGATGGGTGGTTCGCGGAACCCACCCACGCGCCGCGTTTCATCGCAGACCTCGAAATGCCCAGCTAAGCAGTTTCATACCCTCAGCACTTCCCTCGCGTCTGCGAAAAAGCAGCAGCGCAGCGGAGGTGTGCCAGGGAACTTCCACCCATGAACCAAGGCAAGAAAAAGAAAGGAGAGTGAACATGCCCGTTGAAACTCGATGCATTCAAACCCAACAGAAGAAGAGAGGAAGCAAATGAACATTCTCAAAAGCGCTACAAAACCTCTGATGTCCATGGCCCTACTGGTGGTCGCCCTGGCGATGGGTTGCAAAGGGGGGAGAGACCCCATCCTTGGTGGAGGCGGCATTGCCGCCCTTCCCCCCACGGTGACTGCCGTAACTCCGCTCAACAATGCCACCAGTGTGCCGTTGAGCAACCCAAGCATCACCGCCACCTTCAGCGAGCCTATGGCTCCCCTCACGGGGGGAGCCACCTTCACGGTGGTCTCTTCGGGTTCTGGCGCATCTCCCACGGGAACCGTGGCGCTGGATGCCACGAACCGGATCGCGACCTTCACCATCACCTCCGGGGCCCTCGCGCCCCTCAATCCCTATACCGCCACCGTGACTGGGGCCAGGAGCTTGGCCACGGGCCTCGCCCTGGCGAGTCCCTATGTATGGCGCTTCACGACCGGTCCCATCCCGGACACCACGCGGCCCAGGGTGACCCTCACCGTTCCGGCCACGACGATCCCGGGTCCGACGCCTAACGTGCCAATCAACACGGCCATCACCGCAGCCTTTACTGAGGACATGGCCCAGGCAACGATCACCGCAGCCGGCACATTCACGGTGACGGGACCTGGTGGGTCCGCCGTGATAGGCGCCGTGACCTATGCATCCAGAACCGCGATCTTCACGCCGGCGGCAGCGCTTGCGATCGGCACAACCTATACCGCCACGATCACCACGGCAGCCACGGACTTGGCAGGCAATCAGTTGGCGGGTAATCAGCCCCCACCCTTGCCCGCGGCCAGCAACTATGTATGGACCTTCACGACGGGCCCAGCGCCTGACACAACCCGGCCCAGGGTGACGCTCACCGTTCCGGCCACGACGATTCCGGGTCCGACCACGGGTGTGCCCACCAACACGGCCATCACCGCGGCCTTCACCGAGGATATGCTTCCTTCTACGATCATTGCAGCCGGCACCTTCACCGTGACGGGACCTGGCACGACCGCCGTTTCAGGCGTCGTGACTTATGCCTCCCGAACCGCGGTCTTTACGCCAGCGGCAGTGCTTACGGTCGGTGTCACCTATACCGCCACCATCACGACGGCGGCCACGGATCTGGCGGGCAATCAGCTGGCGGGCAATCAGCCCCCACCCTTGCCCGCGGCAAGCAATTATGTATGGACTTTCACGACGGGTCCAACGCTGGACACGACCCGGCCCAGAGTGACGCTCACCGTTCCGGCCACCACCATTCCTGGCCCGACTCCCGGCGTGCCCATCAACACGGCGATCACTGCGCTCTTCTCGGAGGATATGGCCCCCGCGACCATCACCGTGGATAGCTTCACGGTGACAGGACCTGGCGGGGCTGCCGTCGCGGGTGGCGTGAGCTACGCTTCCAGAACCGCGATCTTCACGCCAGTGGCAGCGCTTGCACCCAACACGACCTATACCGCCACGATCACCAAGGCGGCGACAGACCTGGCAGGCAATCAACTGGCAGGCAATCAACCTCCTCCCTTGCCAGCGGCCAGCGACTATATCTGGACATTCCGGACAGGTCCAACGCCGGACACCACCCGGCCCAGGGTGCTGCTCACCGTCCCGGCCACCACGATTCCGGGTCCGACGACGGGCGTGCCAGCCAACACAGCCATCACTGCGGTCTTCACGGAGGATATGGCCCCAGCGACCATCAACGCCGCCAGCTTTACCTTGACAGGACCTGGCACGACTGTCGTGGCAGGCAGCGTGAGTTATTCGATCGGCTTCAAAACCGCGATCTTCACGCCCTCAGCGCCACTCGCACCCGGCACGACCTACACCGCCACGATCACAAAGGCGGCCACGGATCTGGCAGGCAACCAGCTGGCTGGCAATCAACCACCGCCTTTGCCTGCGGCAAGTGACTACGTATGGACCTTTACCACCACAACCCCGGTTCCACCGGCGAATGTGACGGTGCTTTCGACCAACCCCATCGCTGGCGCGAATGATGTATGCACCACCGCGACCATCAACGCGACCTTCAACGTGCCCTCCGGCACGCGGATGGACCCCACGACCATCAACGCAGCCAACTTTACTGTGACTGGACCTGGACCTGCCTTCACCCCTGTCACGGCATCATCAATCGTTCTTGATACGAGCACGGGTCTCATTGCGACTTTTACGCCAAGTGGCCCCCTCACCGTAGGTGTCACCTATACCGCCACCATCAAAGGCAACTTTAGCCTCAACGGCGGAGTCAAGGATCTTGCCATTCCGGCCAATGGGATGCTGAATGATTTCACATGGAATTTCACGGTAATCAATTGTGTAGTGAGCAACCCGTCACAGCTTGGAACGGCCGCGACGTACGGGATCATGGCCACCTTAGCGATCACCAACACCGGCCCCTCCGTCATCAATGGGGATGTCTCACTGGATCCAGGCACTTCCTTGACTGGATTCCCACCGGGAGTGATCAACGGCACCTACAACAACAATAATGCAGCGTCTTTCCAAGCCCGGCAGGACCTCCTGGCCGCCTACAACTACTACAAGAACCTGCCACCGGGAGTCACGATTTCTGCTGGTGCGGACCTGGGCGCGCTCTATCCAGCTTCGAGTGGAGGTATCCCCCCAGGCACTTATACATCTGGCAGCACGATGTATGTCAACACCCCCCTCGTGCTCAACGCAGGCGGTAACGGGAATGCCATCTGGGTCTTCCAGATCGGTTCCTCGCTGACGACCACCAGCCCGACAGGCAATGTTTCGATCCTGAACGGCGCCAACCCCAACAACGTGTTCTGGGTTTGCACTGCGGATGCGACCATTGGAGTAAACACCACCTTCTACGGAACCATCATTACGGGCAGAGACGCCACGGGTCAGACCGGTGCCGTGATTTACGGCCGGATACTGGCCGGTGCAACCCTGCCAGGCACCATCGCTCTGGACTCCAATACCGTCAACGTCCCTGCTCCTTAACAACTTCCAATAATCACTCATTACTCTTTAGGAGAAACCATGAGATTACCAAGAGCCTCTAGGATGCTGCGCCTGGTGGCACTCACACTGATCGCCAGTCCTTTGGTGATGGCGCAGGACTCCGGCCTGTACATCGGAGGCAACTACGGTAAATCAAGAGCGAAGATTGACGATGCCAGGATCGCCAGCGGCCTTTGGGGAGGCGGTTCCATCACCTCCATCACCGATCGCGACAGCGACACCGGCTTCAAGGTTTTCGGCGGGTACCAGTTCAACAAGTACTTCGCCTTCGAAGCGGGCTATTTCGAACTGGGCAAGTTCGGGTTTGACGCCTCCACGGTACCCGCGGGAACCCTCACCGGCGACATCAAGCTCAAGGGCTTCAATTTCGACCTCGTCCTCAACCTTCCCATCACCGAGAAGTTTTCCTTTTTCGGCCGGGTGGGCGCGAATAACGCCGAGGCCAAGGATACTTTTCTAGGAACTGGAGCGGTCCATGTGCTCAATCCGAATCCCACCCAGCGTGATACCAACATCAAATTCGGCGGGGGCCTTCAGTACGATTTCACAAAATCGTTCGGAATGCGCCTGGAGGCAGAACGCTACCGGATCAACGATGCAGTAGGCAACAAAGGCGATGTGGATCTCTTCTCGGCGGGCCTGCTGATCCGGTTCGGCCGTAGCACTCCGGCCCCGCCACCGCCCGTGGTGGAACCAGAACCCCCGCCACCACCCCCGGCTCCGGAACCGCCACCGCCACCGCCAGCGCCAGAACCACCGCCGCCACCACCCCCGGTCGTGGTTCCGCCACCCCCGCCACCCGAGCCGAGAAGGGTTTCTTTCTCCGCGGACAATCTTTTTGGTTTCGACAAGGCGGCATTGAGGCCTGAGGCCAAACGGGAACTTGATACGTTCGCTGCTGACCTCAAGGGCACCCAATTCGACACCATCCAGGTGACAGGACACACCGACCGCATCGGTTCGCCAAAATACAACCTGAAGCTCTCGTTGCAACGCGCCGAATCGGTCAAGGCCTATCTGGTGGAGTCCGCTGGGATCCCAGCCGATAAGATCTCGGCCAAGGGTGTGGGTGAATCAGAACCCTCGATGAAGACAGGCGACTGCAAAGGCACCAAGCCGACCAAGAAGCTGATCGCTTGCCTCCAGCCTGATCGCCGCGTCGAGGTCGAAGTCCACGGCACGAAGCAATAGCCGTTGAAGCAACACCAGCAGGGAGCGGGGTGCCACGAGGCGCCCCGCTTATTCCAAGGAGGGATTCATGAATCCAAAGACTGACGCCGCTTCAATTGGCTGGCGGTTCTCCTGCTCCAAGAAAGTGGACGACATCTCGAAGCACGAATCCAGGCACGATCCCAAGTTCGATCCCAAGCATGGCACCAAGCCAATTCCAGAGCATGAAACCAAGCCCGGAATGAACAAGCCTCCAGATGGTAAATCGATCCCTGGAGAAGTGGACAAGCAATAAGTGAAAAAATCACGCTAATTCATTCGACCCACTCGCCCTACCGGGCAGAAAAGAGGATGCGCCATGCACCGTTTCAAACTGAATCCCCAAGCCGCACTCATGGTTTCCACAGCCCTGGTCATGGTGGGCGGTCTGCCCATGCAGGCCTCTGATCTGGACGACCGCATCGAGGACTCCGCCAAGAACAGCTACAACTTCAGGACCTACCTGAAGGACGATCACATCAAGGTGGAGTCCGCCCATGGCGTGGTCACGCTCACAGGCACCGTGGCCTACGACTATCACAAATCCTTGGCCCAGGAGACCGTCTCCGAACTGCCTGGGGTCAAAAGCGTGACCAACCAGCTTTCGGTGGTGGGTGAGCAGCCCGCGGAGCATTCCGATGGCTGGATCACCATGAAGGTGAAGGGCGTGCTCACCTTCCGCAAGCACGTCAGCGGCAAGGATACCGAGGTACACACGCAGAATGGCGTTGTCACCCTCTCCGGTGTTGCGGACTCTGAAGCGCAAAAGCAGCTTACGGGCGAATACGCCAAGGATGTGGAGGGTGTCACCGAAGTCCGTAACCAGTTGGTCGTATCCAGGCCCGAAAAGGCTCACCGGACCCTGGGGCAGAAAGTGGACGACTCTTCCATCACAGCCCAGATCAAGATCGCCCTCGTCATGCACAAATCCACCCATCCTGTGGACACCAAAGTAACCACCAAGAACGGCGTGGTGTTCCTTAGGGGAGAGGCCCAGAACGGGGCGGAGAAGGACCTCGTGACCAGGATTGCCGGGGACATCGAGGGTGTGAAGAAAGTCAGGAATCACATGACCATCAAATAGTCATGAGGGCAACCCTCGATTTTATAAGTGAAACCATTTTTGAAAGGAAATTTCATGTTATGGACCATCGCCGTTGTCTTGATCGTTCTCTGGTTGCTGGGCTTTGTCGGTTTCCATGTGCTGGGTGGTTTCATCCATCTCCTGTTGATACTCGCCATCATCGTCATCCTCATCCGGATCATCCAGGGCCGAAGAGTCCTTTAAAGGAGTTCCCATGCTCGAAGATCGAAAAGCCTATGAAACCAAGCTGGACGCCCAGTTGGCGCAGTGGAGGGCCGACCTTGACGTGCTCAAAGCCAAGGCCAAGCGCGCGAGTGTTGATGTGATGGTCAACTACGACAAAGCCATTGACGAGCTGGAGAAAAAGCACGGCGAGGCCAGCAAGCAGTTGGGCGACTTGAAAACCGCCACCGACGATGCCTGGGAAAATGTGAAAATCGGCACTGAAAAAGTCTGGCTGGAATTCAAGTCGCAGTTCCAGGGCACCGCCGAAAAAGCCTGATCCGTTCAGGGGGCCGGAGGATCGGCTGGTTCACCAGACGAACACCGCGACCTGATTCATTGCCTCAGGAATCAGCCATGGCCAGAAACCCTGTACCCACCGAACATGTACTGTTTGATGCCAAGACGACCAGGGAACTGGTGGCGATGTTGAATCAGTCCTTGGCGGACACGCTTGATTTGGCCTACCAGACCAAGCAGGCCCATTGGAATGTGAAAGGCCAGAACTTCTACAGCCTTCATCTGTTGTTCGATCAGCTCTTTGGCCAATTGGCCACTTATATTGACGACATCGCGGAACGGGTGGTCTCCCTGGGCGGCCAGGCCCTGGGCACCATCCGCTCCGCGGCAAGCTCGTCCAACCTCGCCGCATACCCATTGGAGGCCCTGGATAGCAAGATCCACGTGGATTCTTTGGTGGAGCGCTATGGCGATTACACCGGACGGATGCACAAGGCGGTCCGCCGGGCAGAGCAGCTTGGAGATCCAGACACGGCAGATCTCTACAAAACCATCAGCCGTGCCATGGACAAGGCCCTCTGGATGCTCAAAGCCAATCAAGAAGCCTGAATTCCATTCGGAGACATCATGCCCATCGCACTTGAGGTCACGCTCATCCTTGTTCTCATCGCGGTAGCCATGGGCCTGCTGCCCTTGCTTTTTCAGCTGCGGCGGACGGCCCAGAACTTTGACGCTTTTCTGCTCTCAACCCGGAAGGATTTGTCGCAGATCACCGAGGATGTCCACGTCTCGCGGTTGCGCATGGACCAGCTCACGGGTTCCATCCAGACCTACCTGGATGAGCTTTCCACCTTCGTCCAGCTGATGGGGGAAGTGGGACAAACCGTGAGGAATTTCCACAGCCGTTTTCACAACACCGTCGAATCGGCCTCCCGGAATTTCGGGGGAATCATCGGAGGAGTCAGCGCCGTGCTGGCCTTCTTCAGGAGCAAGCGAACCACTCACGAATGCGAACAGGAGAAATGACCATGAGCCAAGAAAACAACGCCCCCGTCGGCACCATGCTGCTGACCTTTCTCGCCGGCGCCGCTGTCGGCGCGGCGGTGATGGCCCTCACCACGCCCAAATCTGGGCCAGAGCTCCGGGGGGACCTGAAGGACCTCGCTGGCCGCGCCAAGCGCAAGGCCGGGCAATTGGCCGACGATGCCTACGAAGCCTACGACGACCTGAAGGAACGCGCTGTCGTCGCCGCCGCAGACATGAAACAGAGGACCTCACTGGCCGCCGGCGATCTCAAGCGCGGCGTGTCCGACGCCGCGAAGGATTTGCGGGGCTGAAAGGCCCACAGGAGCATCGCAATGACTCAATTACAAAAATTTTCGAATTCGCCCGTGAAAGCGTCGAGCATGATCGGCACGAACTTGTTCAGCCACAAGGGGGACAGCCTAGGCGACATCAAGGAAGTGGTCATTGATCCCAATAGCGGCAAAGTCGCGTACGTCGTCGTATCGTTCGGCGGATTTCTCGGCCTGGGCGAAAAGCTCTTCGCCATTCCGTTCAGCGCCATCGAATACAACGCGGATAAAGGTGAATATGTTCTCGACGTGGCCCAAGAGCGATTGCAAGAAGCTCCTGGATTCGACCCGGATCACTGGCCTTCCATGGCCGATGAAAAATGGAACCGGAACATATTCAAATTCTACGGCCGCCCTCCTTATTGGGAATAGGCCGCCTTGTTTTCAACGAAGATGCCGCACCGCATCCAGCCCGGGAATCAAACCTGTTGCTCTATCAACCCCCAAACGAACTCAAAGGAGACAAAGATGAAATTATGGAAAACCATCCCATTCGCAGCGGCTCTTGCGGTCCTCCAGGCCCATGGTCCGGCGAACACCCACAGCTACAAGCCAAGGCCCAACCCGAACCCCGCGCCGCAAGTGCCGGCAACCTCGTTGCCCTTGTACCGAGTGACGGTCGTCCATGGTTCCACCAAGGCCATCAACTACCGGAATGTGAAGAACACCGCCAAAGTTGACTTGAAGGGCACCGCGCTTTGTCCGGACGCCTCGGGCGAGGCGGCCCTGAAAAACCAGGGCGGGACCATCCACATCACCGCGAAGGTCAAAAATCTTCCCCTCGCCTCGACTTTCGGTGGGGAGTTCCTGACCTATGTGCTCTGGGGCATCTCCCCGGAAGGCCGCGCCACCAACCTCGGGGAACTGGTCCTCAAGCATGGCAAATCGAAGATCCAGGTCACCGAAAAGCTCCAGACATTCGGGCTGGTGGTGACCGCGGAGCCCTATTTTGCCGTTAGCCAGCCCAGCGACGTGGTGGTTTTGGAAAATGCGATTGGCAATGATGTCCAAGGCCAGGTGGAGTTCATCGAGGCCAAATTCGATCTCTT
>JAJYMZ010000219.1:8018-8580 GCA_021786615.1 Acidobacteriota bacterium | reverse complement strand
TCGGCCTGGGGCTGGTAACTTAGACTGTACCGATTTCAATTTTGTCTTGCGCATCATCAATGGGTTTGGCCCTTTTGGCCGACATAAGGGGCAGTAACGCCTTGGGCAGAGGAGTGTTGACCGTCGCTACTTGTTGCCTGCTGCCTTCGACTTTCCTCGCTACACCATCCATCGCGTCGGCCTGGGGCTGGTGACTTAGGCCGTGTCGTCTTCGATTTTGTTCTATGCATCATCAATGGGTTTCGCTCTTTTGGCCGACATAAGGGGCAGTAACGCCTTGGCTAGAAAAGCGCTAGCCAAGGTGTAACTGCCCCTAAAAAATCGGCCCCCTAAAAGGAGGCCGATCTATTTTGAACGGTACGACTAGAAAATTTTTCAGATCTTCTGGACGTTGGTGGCCTGGGGGCCCTTCTGGCCCTGGCCGACGTTGAAGCTGACGCGCTGGTTTTCGTCCAGGGTGCGGAAACCTGTGGTTTCGATTGCGGAGTGGTGAACGAAGAGGTCTGCGCCGCCTTCATCAGGAGTGATGAAGCCGAAGCCCTTCTCAGCGTTGAACCATTTG
>JAJYMZ010000219.1:0-8008 GCA_021786615.1 Acidobacteriota bacterium | reverse complement strand
TTCTTCTTCCTGGATTGGGTGGTGCATCGGTCCTTCCAGGCAAGGAGCTGATGCTATTGCGTACGGGCCCGCGAATGCGAACTTCTTTCCAGTATGCGGGGGTTATTCGAATTGCAATAGGTATTTCTTTGGGTGGGCGGGGGGCTGTTGACTTAAGACTTAAGACTTGAGACTTGGGACTTGGGACTTACGACATGAAGCCCCATCGCCTGCACCCTCAATACGTCCAGCTCAACGCGCAGCCGGTCTCCTTGGCCAATTTCTCCGCCAGGTCCGCGTCGAAGCGCAGCCGGATCTCGCTGCCCGCCTTCACCCGCGCCACCAGCCCTTCCTGGCTGCGGTACTCGAATTGCACGGGAAGATCCCCATGGTACTGCTTCAGCATGGGCCAGAGCGCGGGCGGGCACTGGCCGGTGGGCAGGCGCACCACGGCGCCGCTGAAGCCCTTGCCCTGGAAGGTCTCCAGATCCTCGAGGCTCGTGGCGAAGACCTTGAGCACCGTGCGGTCCTCCTCGTCCTCATCATTGCTGGTGATGGTCTCGATCTTCAGTTCCCCCGTGATGCGCAGCAGGGCATCGGCCTGGCAGAGGTGGCGGTAGGTCTCGAAAGGGCGGCTGCGCTGCCGGGTATGGGAATTGAAGAGCCCGGCCATGAGCAGAACTTCCAGCTTGCTGGTCACGTCCTCGATCTGGAGGATGGCCCAGGGCTCCCCCTTCTGGTTGGTCTTGAAGGTGACGTTGCTGACCATGCCCGCGACGGTCACCTCGTCGCGATCCTGGACTTGGCCCGTGGCCGCCAGCTCGGCGATCTGGGCGATGGTGCCGCGGGTGTGGACGCGCACCGCATCGGCGAATTCCTCCAGGGGATGGCCGCTGACGAAAAGTCCCAGGGTTTCCCGCTCCGCCGCCAGCCGCTCGCGGCGGCTCATGGACGCGATGTCCTCCGGCAGATGCCAGTCCGCGCTGCAGCTGGCGATCTCGGCTTCATCAAAGAGGCTCATCAGGCCGAGATCGGGGCTGGATCCCTTGGAGGCGCTTTCGATGGCCAAGGGCAGGCCGGCAAGTAAAGCAGCCCGATGGGGCTCCAGGCTGTCGAAGGCCCCGGCCTTGATGAGGGATTCCCAGACCCGGCGGTTGGCTTTGGAGAGATCCGTGGCCTTCAGGGCGTGAAAGAAATCCTTGAAGCCGCCTTCGGCCTTGCGCGCTTCCAGGATGGCCTGGAGCGCCGCCTCGCCGAGGCCCTTCACCGCCGCGAACCCGAAGCGGATCTGCTTCTCGCCCGTCACCGTGAAGTCCAGGCCCGAAGCATTGATGTCCGGTCCCAGCACCTCGATGCCCTTCTCGCGGCAGTTCTGGATGTACTTCACCACATCATCCGTGCGGCCGCTCTTGGTGCTGAGCAGCCCCGCCATGAATTCCGTGGGGTAGTTCGCTTTCAGATAGGCGGTCTCGAAGGCCACCATCGCGTAGGCCGCGCTGTGGCTCTTGTTGAAGCCGTAGCCCGCGAAGTACTCGATGAGCTCGAAGAGCTCTCCCACCTTTCTTTCATCAAAGCCCCGGCTCACGCCCTGCTCGATGAATTTGGATTTCTCCTTCTGCATCTTCGCGACATCCTTCTTGCCCATGGCCCTTCGCAGCAGATCCGCTTCACCCAAGGAATAGCCCGCGATGGCCGACGCGATCTGCATGACCTGTTCCTGGTAGAGGATCACGCCATAGGTGGGCGCGAGGATCGGCTCCAGCAGCGGGAACTGATAGGTCACGGGCTCGTGGCCATGACGCCGTTTCACGTAGGTCTCGCCCATGCCGGCCCCCAGGGGGCCGGGACGGAACAGGGCATTGAGGGCGATGAGATCGTCGAAGCGGTCAGGCCCCAACTGGCGCAGCAACTGCTTCATGCCGCTGGATTCGAACTGGAAGATGCCATCCGTGTCGCCGCTGGCGAAGAGATCAAAGGTCTTCTTGTCGTCGAACTTGCGGAGCGCTTCCATGTCCACGGGCTTGCCGTGGCGGGCCTCCACGTAGCTTTGGATTTTGGCGATCTGCGTCAGGGTCTCCAGGCCTAGGAAATCCATCTTCAGCAGCCCCGCCCGTTCGGCCTCCACCATGGAGTACTGCACCATCACCTTCTTGTCGCGGTCCACGCAGAGCGGCGCGAACTGGGTGAGCTCATCCGGCGCAATGATGACGCCCGCCGCGTGGACGCCGGTGTTGCGGGCCAGGCCTTCCAGCCGCGCGGAGATGTCGAGCACGGTCTTCACTTCGGGATCCGTCTCATACATCTCCCGCAGCTTGTCGGATTTCTCCAGCGCCTCTGCCATGGTGATGGGCTTGCCAGGTTCCTGGGGAACCAGCTTGGTCAAGGTGTTGGCCCAGTTGAAGTCCTTCTCATAGACCCGCGCCACGTCCTTGATGACCGCCTTGGTCTTGAGCTGGTTGATGGTGATGATGTTGGAAACCCGGTCCTGGCCATACTTTTCGGTGACGTAATCAATGACTTTCTGGCGGCCGTCCCGGCAGAAATCAATGTCCACGTCGGGCATGGAAACCCGCTCGGGATTGAGAAACCGCTCGAATAGCAGGTCATACTGCATGGGGTCGACATCCGTGATCTTCATGGCCCAGGCCACGATGCTCCCCGCCGCCGAGCCGCGGCCCGGCCCCACGGGAACGCCCATCTCCCGGGCCTTGGCGATGAAGTCCCACACCAGCAGGAAATAGCCGGGGAACCCCATCTTCAGGATGACGTTCAGCTCGAAGTCCAGCCGTTCCCGGTATTTTTCCTCGGGATATTTCAGGTCCCCCGCGCCCCAGAAGGGCCGGCATTTCTGCACGCGGGCCTCGAAATGCTCACGGGCCACCTGGACGAAATAGCTCTCCAGCGTGTGGCCGTCTGGAACGGGAAAGGAAGGCGCCACGGGCTTGCGCGTGATGGGGAAATAGTCCACCTTGGCGGCGATCTCGAGCGTCCGTTCCAGGTATTCGGGGTGATCCGGAAACACCGCGCGCATTTCATCGGGCGTCTTCACGAAGAACTGGTCCGTGGCGAAACGCATGCGCTTCTGCTTGGCCTTGGTGGTTTTGGTGCCGATGCAAAGCAGGGTGTCGTGAAGGTCCGAATCTTCGTGATTGAGGTAGTGGGCGTCGTTGGTGGCCACCAAGGGAATGCCCAGTTTTTTAGACAGCTCCACCTGGTAGGGAATGATCTGCCTTTCCTTTTCGAAACCCTGATCCTGGATCTCCAGGTAGAAGTCCTCGCCGAAGATGTCCCGGAATTCCCGCGCCACGCGCTCCGCCTGGTCCAGGCGGTTTTGCAGGATGCGCGCCTGGACTTCCCCCCCGAGGCAGGCGGTGAGCGCGATGAGGCCTTCGCTGTGCTCCTTCAGCAGTTCCTTGTCAATGCGCGGTTTGTAGTAGAAGCCTTCGGTGAAACCCTTGGACACCAGCTTGCTCAGGTTCGCGAATCCAACAGCGTTCTTGGCTAGCAGCACCAGGTGGTAGCCCGCGTCCCGGCTGCCGCTGGGATCCACGCAATCTTCGAGACCCTCATCGGAAGTGTCCGCATTTTTCGCATCCAGCTTCCGGTCGAAGCGGGTGCGCGGGGCCACATAGACCTCGCTTCCCAGGATCGGCTTCACCCCCCAGGCGCCATTCTCATCCTTTGTTTTTTCGCATGCATCCACGAGCCGCATCATGCCGAACATGTTTCCGTGATCCGTCACCGCCACCGAGGACATGCCCGTGGCCTGGCATTTCCGCACGAGATCAGGAATGCGCGTGAGGCCATCCAGCAGGGAGTACTCAGTGTGGAGATGCAGATGGGCGAAGCTCATCAGATATTGTCCCGCCGCAGATATGGCTTTGGAGAAGTTCCCGCCTGTCAGTCAAAAGGGAGGATGGAGTATCCGAGGTGCTGTACATTCAGTGCACTCGCGGCGGGCCGGGAGGATTTTCACGCTCCCTCATGAAAATTCACCAGCGCCGCCCCCCGGCGAATTACCATGTCCTGGAAAACTGGCACTTGCATGAGCGGCACGAAGGTTGATACTTCTTCCCGTTCACTCAACCCCAGGAGGAAAGCATGGGCACGCTCAAAGGCTCGAAAACGCATCAGAACCTGAAGGACGCTTTCGCCGGTGAAAGCCAGGCGAACCGCAAATACCTGTTCTATGCTGAAAAGGCTGACCAGGAAGGCGAACCGGCGCTACCTCTATTTCGCGAAGGTCGCGGATATCGAGGGCTACCCTGAAGTGGCCGGCAATTTCAAGGAGACAGCCGATGGCGAAACGGGCCACGCCCACGGCCATCTGGACTACCTGAAGAGCGTGGGCGACCCCGCCACGGACCTGCCCATCGGCGATTCGATGCTGAATCTCAAGTCCGCCATCGCCGGAGAAACCCACGAGTACACGGACATGTATCCCGGCATGGCCAAGACCGCGCGGACTGAGGGCTTCACGGAAATCGCGGACTGGTTCGAAACTCTGGCGAAAGCCGAGAAGAGCCACGCGGGCCGCTTCCAGAAGATGCTGGAGAGCATCAGCTGAAAAATATTGAACCGCGAATGACGCGAATGGACGCGAAACGATGCTGGTCACAGAAGACTCAGAATCGAATGGAAGACACAGAATCATAAACTCAGCCCACGTCCAGCAGGGGCCTTTGGATGCTGGCGCGGCCTGGGACCGCTTTTTTGGCGAATCCCCCGGCCGCGCCAGCATCAACGCCGCTAAGCGGCGGTCTCGCCTTCGGCGAGCGGCCCCTGCGCGCTGCAGCACAACCTCCTTCTGTGGACTTCCACTTTTTCTGCGATTTCTGTATCCAGCGATTTCATGCTGAGATTCGTGGGTAATTAGGAATTCTTTTTATTCGCGGCCATTCGCGTCATTCGCGGTTCCAGTTTTGGGAGCAACCATGACGGAGCACTACAGAGTCGGTGAAGCATCCCCCCCGGAGATGACGCCGGGGGAGCGCATTTCCTATCATCCGACCACGGGGCTCACCTACGATCCTAGCGATCCGATTTACTGGGACGAGGCGGCGCTGAAGGGCGAAGTGGAGCGCGTCTTCGAGGTCTGCCATGGCTGCCGCATGTGCTTCAAGTACTGCGACGCCTTCCCCAATCTCTTCGCGATGATTGATGACGACACCCACAAGGGCGATGTCCGTGCCCTGACAGAAGCCGAGCGCGACTCGGTCATGGAGGATTGTTTCCAGTGCAAGCTCTGCGAAGTGCAATGCCCCTACTCCCCCCGGGAGGGCCATGAATTCCAGCTGGATTTCCCGAAGCTGGTCCATCGCTACCAAGCCCTTCGGTACCGCAAGCAGGGCGGCACGTTGCGGGACAAGGTGCTGGGCGATCCCGATCTGGCAGGAAAAATGGCCCGGGCTTCCTTCGGCCTCGCCAACAGGATGAACAGGGTGAAGGTCCACCGCTTTTTCATGGACAAGGTTCTGGGCATTCATCCCAGCGCCCTTCTGCCGGATTTCGCCTCCGCGACCTTCGAAGCCTGGGCTGAAAAAAGCGGCAAGATGGCCGCTGAAGTGGGCGCGGAAGCGGTGCTCTTCCAGACCTGCTTCGTCCAGAACAACGAACCGCAGATTGGGAAAGACACGCTGGAAGTGCTCGAGAAAAATGGCTGCAACACTTCTTGTGTGCGCGGCCTCCAGTGCTGCGGGATGCCGGCCTGGGAGCAGGGTGATCTGGAGGGACTTCGCAGGCACGCCAAGGCCAATCTGGATGCGCTCATGCCCCACGTGGACGCCGGCTCCAAGGTCATCGCCATCAATCCCACCTGCGCCATGATGCTGCGGCGCGAATACCCGGAGCTGGTGGCCCCGGAGGATCGCGAAAGGGCCAAGCGCCTGGCCGAAGCCGTGCGGGATCCCGGCGAATACCTGTGGTCCATCCGCAATGAGACCCGCGCCAACTGGACCTTCGAGAGCAGCCCGGGCGCCATCGCCTACCACGCGCCCTGCCACCTCCGGGCCCAGGCGGTGGGCTTCAAGGGCCGGGATCTCCTGCGGAAAATCCCCGGAGTGACCATCGCCTCGGTGCTGGAATGCTGCGGCCACGACGGCACCTTCGCCATGAAAAGCGAGAGCTTTGATGATTCCAAACGCATGGGCAGCAAGGCTTTCACGGGCATGCAAGCCGTGGATGGCGCCGAAGTCTGGGCCACGGAATGTCCCCTGGCGGGCCTGCAATTCCAGCAGCACGCCGGGAAGAAGGCCCTGCATCCCATGACCATCCTGGCGCGCGCCTATCGGAAGGATGGGTTCCCGACTCCGGTGCCGAAGGTTGATGGGCAGTAGGCTGTGGGCAGTAGGCTGTGGGCTTTAGGCTGTGGGCAATAGGTGTGAGGCCGAATTCTAGTCAATCGAAAATCGAAAATGGAATCCACCGTGCCGAACGTTCAGCGCTCCGAGATTCTCGACTTCCTCACTTACGGTGAGCAGCGGGACGCCATCCGCGCCGAGGCCATGGCGGCCAAGGCTTTGCGGCGCGTGCACCTCGGCGAGCACCTCACTTTCCTGTTCGAGAACCCCACCACCATCCGCTACCAGATCCTGGAGATGGTGCGGGCCGAGCAGATGGTCAAGGAAGCCCATATCCAGCACGAGCTGGACACCTACAACGCCGTGCTGGGTGGCGATGGCGAGCTTGGCTGCACCCTGCTCATCGAAATTACGGATGAAGCCGAGCGCGCCCTCCTGCTGCGCCGCTGGCGGAATCTTCCGGGCCATATTTTCATGACCTTCACCGATGGCACACGCGAAGCCGCGAGGTTCGACGAAGAACAAATGAGCGATGAAAAACTTTCATCCGTGCAGTTTTTGAAATTCAATGTAGGCAACCGGACCCCTTCGGGACTTGCGGCCGAATTGCCAGAGCTGGTGGCTGACATGACCTTCGCCCAGGAGACCCGCGCCGCGCTTTTGGTGGATCTGGGAGTGAGCCCATGATCGGCTGAAGGCTCGCTTTTGGAGTCCATTCACTCACGAGGGACTCCCCCTTCAGCGTAGTGTCACGCATGGACGGCCAAGTCCATCCTAGGGTTCATGCGCCCATTTTCTTTCCACTCTGGACTCCGGGTCCCGGCTACAGTTCTGGCCCAAGCCATGTTTGCCTTGAATCTGCACGGACAATGTTCTGATGCCGGTGCCTGCGCCGCCGGGCGTGTGGCACACTCCAAGGTGAACCAGATCACGCTCTCCGTTCAGGACGGAGCGACGGGGCGCCCCGACGACTTGGGCATCCGCGGCCTGGGAATGGACACACTCCTCCGTCTGGGACCTTCCACTTCTCTGCTCATCGCCGTGGCTTTCCAATCCACGGATGGGCCCGGGGGCCGTGTGAGCGGCCTAGGCGACACGGTGCTGATTCTGGACCAGTCCCTGGCCAGGAAGCCTGCATGGGAGATCTCCGCGCTGGTGGGATTCCGCCTCGGCACCGGCAAGGCTGATGCGGATCCGGCTCTGCCCCAGGCCTACCAGACCGGCTTAGGGCCCTCGGACCTCCTGCTTGGACTGAAGGGAACCCATGGCGCCTGGCAAGGCGGATTGGTCTATCAGAAGGCCGGAGGACGCAGCGCCAACCCCATCACCCGGCTGCGGCGCGGCGACGATGCCGTGGCCTGGCTTTCCCGCAGCTTTGCATGGCAGGACACCCGCATCATCGTGAAGGGCCTGGGCATCAAGCGCCTCTCACTCACTTCCATCCGGGAGGCAGGCGCCTCACCCGAAAGATTTGTGGATGTGCCAGACAGCGATCGGCTTCAGTTGAACCTTGAGATCGAGGCCATCCATCCGTTGACCAGGGCCCTCAGCCTCACGGGGCGAGTGGATCTCCCGATGCTCAAGCGGACAACCAACGTGGATGGGCTGAAGCGCAGCCGCTCCCTCAGCCTAGGGGTTGCCTGGAGTTTTTGATCCGAACGGTTCGACAAACAGATGGAGAGATTTAAAGAGCGGGCGCCTTTCGGCGCCCGCTCTTGGTACATGCATGA
>JAJYMZ010000104.1 GCA_021786615.1 Acidobacteriota bacterium | reverse complement strand
GTGGAGACCGTGCAGACGCTCATGGGCATGGGCCACGGCGTGGCCTGGATGCTGGGCGGCTACGGCGGTTACCAGGGCATCCGCTGGGACCCGAAACAGAAGGTCTACTTCGGCGCCAGCGAGAGCCGCAAGGATGGCCAGGCCGCGGGATACTGAAACCATGACCCTCTTTAGACTCTTCCTTGCCTTGGTGTTGGCGGTTGCCCAGTCTGCTATCGCCGGACCCGCCCCCAAAGGGGAGATCGCGAGCACCGTTCAGTCCCTCCAGGCGCCCCACCCGGGGAAAACGGGCACCTACGTTCTGGAAGAGGGTGAAAAATCCCTGCTGGCCCGGAGCTGGCTGGCGGACAAGGCCACCCGCAGCATCGACGTCCAGTACTTCATCTGGAGCGCGGACAACGTCGGCATCCTGGCCACCGAAGCGCTCCTCCGGGCGGCCCAGCGCGGTGTGAAGGTAAGGGTGCTGGTGGATGATCTGCTAATGGATGCGTCGCCGGAAGCCATGGTGGCCCTGGCGGCCCACCCGAATTTCGAGATCCGCATCTACAACCCCAGGCTCACCGTCGGCACTTCCAAGGCGAAGCGGCTCCTGAACCTGGCCACGGGTTTTCGCGCCTCCAATCAGCGGATGCACGACAAGACCGCCACCTTCGATGGCTTGGTGACCATCACCGGCGGACGGAACATGGCCGACGAATATTACGACTTCGACCACACCTACAATTTCCGCGACCGGGATGTGCTGGTGGTGGGGCCCATCGTGGCCAACATCAACGCCAGCTTCGAGCGGTTCTGGAATAGTCCTTTAGCGGTTCCCGTGAACCGGCTCCTCGAAAGCGAGGCCCGGAAACTGACGCCCGCGCGCATCCAAGCGATCTATTCGGAGCTCCATGCCTACGCGGGCAACAAGGAGAACTATGCGCCGGAGGTGCGGGAGGCCACCCAGAACCTGACGCAGAAATTCACGAAGCTGACCAAGGAAATGGCCTGGTCCGATGCGGCCTTCCTGTGCGATCAGCCCGGCAAGAACAACAGCCATTTCGGCCTTGGGGGCGGAGGCCGCACCACCAGCGCGCTCATGGATCTGCTGCGCTCCGCCCGCAAGCGGGTGACCATTCAATCCCCGTATCTGGTCCTGTCGCCCAAGGGATTGGCCCTTTTCCGGGAGCTGGTGCGACGTGGCGTGGAGGTGCGCATCAGCACCAATTCCCTGGCCTCCACGGACAACCTGCAGGCCTTCAGCGGATACCAGAAACAGCGCAAGGCGATCCTCAAGGCTGGCATCCGCGTCTACGAATTCAAGCCAGGACCCGCCATCCAAGGCGATCTGATTCCACGGTCCGCCCGTGGAAACGGGCAAAGACCGACCCTTTCCCTCCACGCCAAGTCCATGGTGGTGGATGGAGCAACTCTGTTCGTCGGGACCTTCAATCTCGATCCCCGCTCCGCCAACCTGAACACGGAAGTGGGCGTGCTCATCCCAAGTCCTGAGGCCGCGCGGCAGGTGGAACAAAACATCGAACGGGACATGGAGCCCGGCAACAGTTGGGACGCCGCCCGCGACCATCCCGATTCCCACGCCGCCCCCGGCAAGCGCCGCAGCAGCCGCTTCTGGGGGGCCCTGCCCATCCAACAGATACTTTGAATCAGAAGAATCTGAATCAGGTGTTCACAGCAGCACCACCCGTCCCTCGATCCCTTCGACCCGCACGCGCTGCCCATTCTGAAGACGGGACAGGCAGTCGCGCACAGACATGACCGCGGGAATCTTCATCTCCCGGGCTGTGACGGCGCCGTGGGAGAGGGGACCGCCGCTCTCGGTGACCACCGCGACGGCGCTGTAGAAGAGTGGCGTCCAGGTGGGATTCGTGGTCCGGGCCACCAGCACGGCGCCCTTGGGGAAGGTGGCGAAGTCTTCGGATGAAAGGACCCGGTAGACAGGGCCTTCCGCCACGCCAGGGCTGCCGGGCAAGCCCTTCATGAAATCGCCGGTGGACTCAGTTGCCGCTTGGCCTTGGCCCAGGATCCATTCAGGTGTGCGCTCGCGATCCACGACATAGGCAGCCTTCTCGACGTGAATGGTCGCGGCCAATGCCTTCCACGCAGCCGGATCATCGCTCCGCACGGTCTTGTCCAGCATGTCCCGGCGGGCGAAGTAGACATCCATGGGCTCTTCGATCACACCTTGAAGCGCCAGGCGCCGGCCCAGCTCCCGCAGGCCTTTCCGCATGGGCAGGGTCAGGCGGGTGGTCTGGTAGTGCTCTAAATCGTCAAGGCTGGTGTAGACCCGGGCCAGGCGCAGGATCTCGCTGAAGAAGTAGTGCAGATCCAGGGGCAGCTTGGCGTAGACCTCGAACTCCACCTGTTGCATGCGCGCCTTGAGCTGGGCCTCCTGGTCCACGGAATCCTGATCCTCGGGACCACCCAGCATCAGCCGCAGGTTGTCCAGCACCACCCAGGGCGCCTCCACCCAGGTTGGATGGTAGGCATCGAACTCGATCTCCCGATGGCCGTGGTCCCGCAGGAACTTGACAAACCGGGACTGGAAATCCGGAAACGCCTCCAGGGCTCGGCTTTCCACGATCTCCCGGGACGTTTTGGAGGCCATCAGTCCAGCCAGGGCTGGTTCTGCATGGACCTGCTGGGCCATGTCCTTCAGTTCCCGATTGATGATGCCGGTCTTGGTCTCGCACCAGGCCAGCAGAGCATCGAAGATGGCGGGGGCCTGCTCCCGGCCCATGACCGTGGCCAGGAACCAGTGCAGAAAGCGGTAGAGGCTGCCGTGGGTGATGGAGATGGCGATGTTGGGAAGGAAGTAGTCGGCCCCCAGCGCGTTCACCCTGAGCACGAAATCCCAGACCTCTTTCAGGGATTTCGGTTCCAGGGGCTCCGCCATGAGCTCGCCGATGGTGAGCAGGTAGTGGTCCAGCTCCCGGGACCACTGCAGCGGCAGTTCCTGCACCCAGCGGAAATCATGGCGGATGGCGGGAAATCGCTGGATCAGGTCGTCCAGGGACTTCGCCTCGAGGGGGCTCCGGGACAGGTAGAGCTGCACCGCGTTTTGGTTGCCGTAGACGTAGTGCCCGTGCAGCCCGAACCACTGGCCATTGAAGGGAGGGAAACCCATCAGATTCAGTGAGTGCTTCAGGGATTGGTGGAAACCGTCCTCCACAAAATCCCAGGTGAGGGGCGTGATCACCGTGGGAAAACGCTCGGCGGATTCATCGCGGGTCCAGCGGGGAGGAATGGTGGTGATGGGCCGGGACTGGAGCAGGTAGAGCACGCCGGCCTCCATGCCCCATTCGATGTCCTGGGGAAAGCGATAGCTCTCTTCCACGGAAACCAGGAGCCGGGCCACCTGTTCCAGTTCTGAAGGCTGCAGGGCCGGGAGCCGACCCTCGGCTTCGGAAAGCTGCACTTCCTCGGTGCCCTGCTCCAGGCACACCACCTTGATGGTCTTGCGCGCGATGTGGGTCTCCCGGGGCTGGAGGGTCTTCTTGTCCAGGGTCCAGTGGTCCACTTCGCCCTCGCCGCTCACCACGGATTCGCCGAGGCCGAAATTGGCGTCCACGATCATCTCCCCCAGGTCCCCGCCGATGGGGTTCACGCTGAAACCCACGCCGGCCACCTCGCACCGCACCATTTTTTGCACCACCACGGCCATGGCCGCCTTGCCATGATCGAAGCCCTGCTCGTGCCGGTAGGCGATGGCCCGGTCCATCCATAGCGACAGGAAGCAATCCCGGATGCGGCGCAGGATCTCGGCCTCGCCTACGCAGTTGAGATAGGTGTCGTGCTGGCCCGCGAAGGCCGCCCCCGCCAGATCTTCCATGGTGGACGAGGAACGCACGGAAAAGGCCTGGGATGGTTCGAAGCCCCCCAAGCGTTCCCGGATTTCGCGCACCAGGGTTTCGGGAAGCTCCTTGAGGGCGAGCCGGGCCCGCAGCGCCTCGCTTTGGGATCGGAGTCGAGCAGGATCATCCAAGGCGAAACCTGAAATCTCCCGGGCCAACTCCGCGTCCCCCCTCAGGAAATCCCAGTAGGCCTGCTCCGTCACCACGAAGCCTGGAGGGACTGGAAATCCTTTCTGCGTCATGCGGGCCAGGTTGGCGCCCTTGCCACCGGCCAGTTCCAGGGCGGTGCAAGCCTCCTCATTGAATCCGAGGGTGTAGCTCATGCTCTTTCCTCTCTTTCGAATCGCGCGGAAATCCAGAGGGCCAAAGCCGAGAGGGCGAAGCCGCACAGGACATCAATGAAGTAGTGGTAGCGAAGATAGATCGTCGAGAACCAGAGGCCCAGGCAGGGCGCCAGGTACAGCAGGAACCGCCAGCGCGTATGGCGGCGGTCGAAGAACAGGAAGTAGGACGAAATGGCGCAATGGAGGCTGGGAAAGACGTCCACGCCGTTGGAACCCACCCGCACGATGTGATCGTTCCAGCGGGTGATGAGGCCCCCGGTCAGGGGCACCCGGAACTGGTCCGCCATGGCCACCCAGGGGCCCGCGGCGGGCACGAGGGTGTAGCCCAGGAACCCGAGCCCATAAATGATGAAGAGGCCCACCAGGAAGGCTCGCAGGGTGTCCAGGTCCTTGCGGAAATACCAGAGCAGGCTCAAGAAAAGATAGGGGAAGAACAGGATGTAGCAGAAGGACAACACCTCGGTGAAGGCGGGATGGATGAAGGCCTCCAGGCGCAGGCTGAGATTCCTTCCCACCAGCAGTCCATCCACGTGCTGGAGCGCCCCGTCCATCCTGTAGGGCACGATCTTCGGGATCGCCGACTTCATGTGCAGGAACACGATGTTGAGCGCCACGGGATGGAAGAGCAGGCGCAGGATCCAGCGAGCGCGGGTCGGTTGCCTCCGGCAGAAGGCGATGAGCCCTGCATCCGCGGCCATCATGGCCAGGTAGAGCAAAGCTTCCGATGACGCGAAGCCCAGCTTCAATCCGAAGCGCACCCAGGTGATGAGCAGGAAGGCCCCGAAGATCGCTTCGTGGGGAAGCAGCAGACGTTCCGAAGGCCGCTTCATTTCCCAAATTCCTCTGCCACATGCTTCACCACGCGCGCATGGAGGGCTTGGAGTGGTTTGCGGAGGCCGCCGCATTGGACCGCGTTGTGGACGGCCACCGCAAGTTTTTTCACCCGGTACCAGGACAGTATTCCGGCGGTGGTCAGCAGCGCCCAGGCCAGGATCCACCAGGGATGTCCCAGAAAGATGGCCGCGGCCATCACCGCCAGGCCCCACAGGACCAGGGCCGGAAAGCCCACGAGAATGCGCCAAAGGGCGATGACGTTGGGACCGTCCGGCAACTTTTTTCCTGCCCAATAGGCCAGGAGAAAAGGCGGCAGATTCAAGAGCACCGCCAGAGGTACCCATGGACCCAGCAGCGCCAAGGCCAGGGCGTAGCCAAGCACGGGCCCCTTGGGGACCAAGGGAATCCCCTGATGCCGAAGCGCTCGCTGGCCCGCAGGGCTTTCATCCAACTTCTTCCAACCTTGGCGAATATCCTCTGGGACGCCTTTTTCAAAGACCTTCAGCGCGTGAAAATAATCCAGATCCGTGCCGAGGGTCGCAGCGGAGGCCAGCGACTCCACCAACGCCTGCTCGGCCTCGTCGGCCACATTGATGCCAACCCCTTCCAAGGCTTTTTCCACGCGCTGGTGGAGCGCCCGCATTTTCTGGTTGGAGTTGAGCGCTGGGTTCAGCGCGGTATCCAGGGGCGGCCCGACGACTACTTCCACCTTGCTGCGGAAAGCCCAGGCCCGCTCATAGTGGAGCCCGACGGGCAGCACGGTGATGGGGCCGCCGGTTTCCAAGTAGGCCGCCAGAGTGCGGGCGGCGCCGGTCTTGAAAGGCAGATGCCGCGGCCCCAGCGAGCTGGTGCCCTCCGGGAAGATGCCCAGTTCGCCCCCCTGTTTCAGGTGATCCACGCACAGGTTGATGGCATCGGCATTCTTCGACGCATCCCCTGCGTCCTTCTCCCGCACCACGCAGATGCCATCGAAAAAGAGCCCTCGCAGTCCCTGCTTCCATTGGGCAGAAATCATGTAGGTGGGCGCCCGGAGGACGCATTCGTGAACGAATCCGTCCACGATGCCGTTGCGGTGCAAAGCCAGGTACAGCACCGGCCCGGAGGCCGGCAGATACTCACGTCCCTGGATCCTGATGGATTCAAACCACAGCCGCGCCCAGGTCTCGTGCAGCGCTCTCTGGAAATCAGGCACCGTGGACCTCTTCGCGCAAGGCCAACCCGACGGGAGTCAACAGGCGTCGGATCTCGGCGGAGTTCAGTTCATCGGGCTGGCTGGGCAAGGGAGGGGCACCTGGATCCGCTGGGTCAGAAGGATTTCAAAGGGCCTTGAGCATGGAAGCGTCCAGTCTATCGGAGAGCGGGTCCTCTGTATTCCAGACAGCGATAGTAGACTTTTCGTTCAGCCATTGATGGTGGAGGAGGGCACAAGATGGATTTTGATGAGCCTCTCAGCAGCAGCAGAATCGTGTTCGTTGGTGGCTGTGGTGTGATTATCCTGGTGATCGGCGGGCTCTTTTTCATGGGGGAGCGCGCCCGAAAACACGAGGACACCATGGCTGCGGAACTGGCCGCCAAGACCGCCGAAGCCGAGGCCCAGAAACGAGAAGCCGCCATCGCGGCGAAGCAGGTGCTGGTGGGCATGACGCGGGAAGAAGTCGAGCGGGCCTGGGGCAAGCCCGACCGCACCGACCGTTCAAACATCAACGGCGGCGTGCGTGAACAGTGGGCCTACGACACCGGTTTCTACGTGTATTTCGGGCCGGAGAAAGTCACCTCGGTCGGAAGATGACCAGGGTCTAGCTGCCTTGCAACGTCAAGCCGGCTCCCTGAGTTTGAGCCGCGCATAGCATCGCTCAATCCTTGGGCATATTGTCTTCGGACCCCGGATCTTAACGTCCACATAGGTCCGCATGGATTCCAGCACGACTTCAATCAGGTCGTGCTCGGCCCCAAGTTCCTTGATGAGTCGCATCAGAGGATCTTTACAAGAAAGCCCCCGGTTTAACAGGGGCTTTCATTGGTGGTCCCGACACGATTCGAACGTGCGACCCTCAGATTCGTAGTCTGATGCTCTATCCAGCTGAGCTACGGGACCATGTCTCCACGGACTGCTTCCGCGATGCGTGGAACTCTCGATTTTACTGGAGTCCGGCGCTTTGTCCATCCCATTTGTGCAAGGGGCGCGTGCGGGATTCCGGGCAGGTCTGGCCTGTGATTTCCGTGGCCAGGCGATCCATGAGATCTCGCGCGGTGGTGAGCTTGCCACCGAGCACCAGCCGCAGGTTCGAGAATTTAGGATGGATTTCCAGCACGGCTTCGCGGCTCATTTTTGCGGTGGCTGTTTTAGCCTTGGATGGACGCACCAGGGGCCGCACGCCGGTCTCCTCCATGCGCACGGTGAGCCTTCGCCATGGCACGGATGGGATGTTGGCTTCAAGCGCCGTGAACAATTCTTCGCGCTCGGCATCCACGATAGGCACGCAGCCATCCTCCACGGACCGCTCGGTGGTGCCCACTTGCAGGAGCCCGTCCCGGGGAATGACGAACAGGATGCGGCCTTTCCCTCGCATCATCGCCCAAGGACGTTCGCATCCACGCTGCAGCAATTCCGGCGCGTCGAACCAGAGGTGGATGCCGCTGGAAAGACGCAGGCGTTTCCAGGAATCGCCGAACCAACGCAGCAGGCAGCCATCGTTCCAAGGGCCTAGGGCGAACACCCATTTTTTTGCAGTGATCGTGCGCGAAGACCCATCCCGCAGATCCCGCAAATGCGCGGCCTTCAGGAGACCTGGTTCGTCATCGAAGCCTTCAATTTCATGAAAATCCAGCCAGGTGGCATCGCTGGAGGCCGCCAGATCCCTCACCAGATCCCGATCCCAGGTCATCAGATCCGCATAGGCCACCGCGCCGCGAAACGGCGTGTTCACTGCTCGGGGATCGGCCTTGAATTCACCCGATGGCACCGCGCCCAGCCGCAGCGAGGGCGGCCATCCAGGACGCTCTGAGCCCCAGGAATCATAGAGGCCGATGCCGATGCGGTGGGACAACCCTTCAAAGAATCCCCGATGGGGCATCCAGAAACTCTCCCAGCGCACGCGCCAGGGCGCGAGGGTGGCCCAGGTGGCGCGCTCCACCAGGCCCTCGCGCATCTGCCTGATATCGCCGGTCTGCAAGTACCGGATGCCTCCGTGCAACAGTTGTGAGGACCGCTGCGATGTGCCGCCACCCACGGCGCCCTTGTCCACCACCGCGCAGGTAGCGCCACGCAGCGTCAGCTCCCGGGCCAAGGCGCAGCCGTGGATGCCCGCCCCGACGATGGCGACATCCACATCCACGCGAACCGGGGCCACGCAAGGAGTGGCCGGGGCTTCGGGCCATGAGGCTGGCCGTGGCGGATCGCCGATCATGTGGAGGACTCCGCTGAAGTGAGTGAGATTCTTAGGGGCCGTGTCAAAATAACCTGTGCAGTTCAGGTTATTTTGCTACGGCCCCTTATGTCGGGGCGCCATAGAATAGACCAGATTATTTTGCAGCAACGACTTACATGA
>JAJYMZ010000119.1 GCA_021786615.1 Acidobacteriota bacterium | reverse complement strand
GGTCGTCGAGACCGTTGGGGGCCTTGAGCTTGCCTACTTGAGCGATGGTCTTGAGGTCCGCCAGCGTCCAGTTCAGCTCGGGCAGATCGCATTCGCTGACGGAACCCGCGTAGCTCTTGCCGTTGAGGATGAGGTTGCCGCGGAACAGGCGGCCGATGACGAGATTGGCCATGATGGCCTCCTATCAATATCAAAAGGGCGTAGGCCCTCAAGCAGCCAGAGGCCGGAAGAGGTTGGCGAGCAGGTTGATGTCCGTGAAGCTCAGGAACGTCAGGCGCTCCAGCGGAGGCGGCGGCATCAGGTGGATGGCGAAAGTCGCGTGGCCCAGGCTCAGCTCAGTGACGGGATTGTCGCTTTTACGCCAGGCGACGTTGGCCCCCACCAACCCGCCGCGCTGCTGAATGGTGCTCAGGTAGGCGTTGGTGGATTGGATGATGATGTCCAGCATCACGTAGGTCAGGGACTTGTCGTTGAACTGGAGCGAGGCCCGGAGCAGGCTTTCGTGGATGATGTCCAGGGCGCGCTGCACCGCCAGGAAATTGCTGGGTGCCGTGCTGGTGGGCCAGGCGGCGGAACGGTTGCCCCAGAGCCTTAGGCCCGCCCCAAAGAAGGCGCTGACGGTCACGATGCCTTGGGCATTGAGAAGGTTGATGTCGGAGTTGGGGTCGTTCTGGCGCGAGCTGAGCTGGAATTCCCGGCCCACGATGCCCTTGATCTCGTGGTTGCTGGGACTGACCCAGAAGCCCTCGGCCTGGTCAGTGGCGGCCCATACGCCCGCGGCGTACTGGCCGAGGCCACGCAGCACCGTGGCGCCGGCGGCGTTGATCACCTTGACATGGGGGTAGCAGAGCACCGCTCGCTTGTCGCTGGTGTAGAAGTTGATGGCGCCGCTGGGACCCCGGCCCGCGATGGCCACGTCGCGGGTGGTGCCGATGGGGGCATCAATGAACGCGTGGCCGTCCAGGGTGTTGGCCTTGGCGATCATTTCGACTGCCACGGAGTTCTGCGTGCAGTAGACCGGGCAGAGCAGATTGCGGGGCACGATGCCGAAGAGTTCCGGCGCGTCCAGCATGAGCTGCCAGCCGGTCTTCACGCCGCTGACGACGGTTCCGATGAGGTCGGCGGCCAACACCAGCGTGGGATCGGCGTAGTCGTAGGAAACGTGCAGCGTGGCGTTGGCCAGGAACGCGGAGGCGGCCAAGCGGGTGATGAGGCCAGTGTTCTTGTCCAGGGTGTAGTCGGTGTTCTCGACGTAGGTGATGGCGTCGGCCGAATTCTTGACGACGGCGGTGAGCACTTCGCCGTGGGCCAGGGTCGCCACGTTGGGACTGCCTGCCAGCGTGATGGCTTCAGAGACGACGCTGGTCTTGTGAACGGCGGGGTCGAACACGTTGACGACGATGACTTTGGCGCCGCCCTGGTCGAAGATCGCCCGGATGGCGTCGGGGCCGGTGAAACCCGCGACCTCGGGGCCCACGAAATTGCTGGCATCGGTCTGATTGGCCACCAGGAAAAGCTGGTTGACCTTGCGGTTGGCCACATCCAGGCGATGGATGGGCGCGGTGCAGACCAGGGCGATGGTGCTGGTGTCCACGGTCTGGATGGCGACCGGACTATCGGACTGCTGGATGACCTCGGTGCCGTGGAGATAGGCTGCGGGCATCAGACGCCCCCTTTCTTCTTGGTGGTGAGTTCGGGATCGGGATCAGGCTTGGAGGGGGATGCGGTGACGATCAAGGCGGTGGCGACGGGCTCCAGGTGCCCACGGACCACCAGGTCAGCCACCCAGGGGTTATCGGGCGGCAGGTCCACTTCCTTGCCGTCGTGCAGCAGCACTTCCCGGCCATCGGGGAGCGTCACGCCCGAGAAGGGGCCGCTGTAGAGGTACGTGGTCATGGGGACTCCAGTGGGTCAGGGGACAAGGGCAACGTCTTCGGTGGCGGTGACCACCAGGGGCGGTCCCGGCAGATCGCCGACGGTGGCGACTTGCACGGCCACGGTGGGGACGGTGACGAGCACGGCGTATTTCCACACGCCGTCCTTTTGTTCCAGGAACCGCTCTGACACCATGTAGGTCGCGGCGCGGGACTTGGGGGAACGGAATCCCTGAAGGACCGCGCGGGTGGCTTCGAGCACCGGGTAGAGGCCCTGGTGCTTGCGGAGATTGCGGACCATGATCGTGATCTCGAACTGGAGATCGCGGTTCTGGATCACATAGTCGGTGCGGTCGGGCTTGGCGTAGGGGCTTTCGTGGTAGCGCACCAGGGCAACACCCACCGGGTGGCTGAAGACGTAGTCCTCGGGGCGGTCGGGGAAGGCCTCGACCTTCAGGCCGAGCGGCCCCAACCCGGTAGCCAGCTGATTTACAAGGGCTTCCTCGGTCTCGATGATCATGGGAAGCTCCCGCCGGGTCCAAAGGGCGCGGGGGCGTGGCGGAAGGAGGAAAGACTGGCTTGATCAAACACGCGGCCGGTGGTGGCGAAGGTCGTCAGGCTGCCGTTGGCGGATTTCAAGGCGCTGGAAAGACCGAGATCCAGATCGCCGTCGGAGATCTTCTGCAGCCGGGAAAGGGCGTCCTTGTAGCGCGCCCTGGCATCTTCCACATCGCCAAGCGGGCGCAGGGAAAATAGCCGGTACATGGCGATGTCGCACACGATCTGCGTCAACGCCGAGGGCACCTGGTCCGTGGGGATGGGCAACGTGAAGCGGCCCTGCAGGTAGCCGTCGGCCTCGGAAGAGGCATCCGCCAGCGCGAGGGTCAGCTTGGCGTCGTCCGTGACGGCGCCCAACGGATCCGTCAGCTCCGCCAACCGCACGTCTTCGTAGCGGGCCTTCAGGTCGGCGGGGGTGGCGTAGGACATTTACTTCTTTCGGGGCTGTGGGCTGGTGGCGGTGGCTGGTGCGGCGGCCTCCACTTGGTCATCCGCGCACTCGATGGCGCCGCAGAGCAGGAGGGGGGCGGCGTCGGTGTCGGAGAGTTCCACCACCGCGCCCGGAGGCGCCGTGGAGGCTGGGCCGTCTTTCAGGGGGGTCACAACGCGGAACGTGGCCATGGGCGCCTCAGTTCGGGTTCTGGATCAGATAACCCGAGGTGATGGCCGTCAGGACGGCCACGCGCTCGAAGTTCACGCCATAGATCCAGGACTCGGTCTGCTGCTCGAAGTAGGGCGACAGGACCTGGGGGTGGCCTTCCATGGTGTAGGTGTAGCCGTAGGACGGCTCTTCCATGGCCTGGGCGATCTTGGGCACGTAGGCCAGGATGGCGTTGTTGCCCCAGACATCGGTGAAGGCGCCGGCATCATCGGCCACGATGGCATCGCCCACCACGATCTTGTCCAGATCGAAGAGGTTGGCCACCATGTCGGTGGTGATGGACTGCTTGTCCGTGTACTTGAAACGGTCTATGACGTTGACGTTGTTGCGCAGGGCCTTCCAGGCGACGGCGGAGCAGAGCATCACGTTGGGGCGCATGCCGACGCTGGCGCGGATGGCTTCCCGGCCGGCCTCGATATCGGGGCCGGGCGTGCCGGTGGCGGCGCTCCACTGGGTGGCGCCCGCGAGGGCGACCTTATGGCTGGCGTCGTAATTGGCCGCGGTGGTGGCGAGGGTGGCCTGTTGGGATTCCAGGGCCAGGAGGGTGGGGGCGAGGGTCAGACGCACGGCGCGGCTGCCGAGGTCCACGCCCGGCATGATCGCCGCATCGCGCTGGCTCTGGATGGGCACCGGGGCCTCCAAGGAATGTAGCTCCAAGGCGTAGGGCTTGCCGGCGTAGCCGAAGGTCACCCGCTTCTTGGCGGTGCCGGGGGCGCGCTGGGTGTTGTAGAGCTTGAAGGCCGACTTGTCGAACTCCAGGACCTGGCCGCCCGCAAGGCGCACCGGGACGCGGGGAAAGAGGGCTTCGCCCACCAGGCCGGGCTGGCGGTAGCCTTGCAGGACGGTGGTGAGGACGGGGTCAATGACCCGGACCTGAGAGGGATTCATGGGCATGGGATGGGTCTCCTTGGTGTCGGGTCAGGGGTTGAGGGTCAGTTGGGCAGGAGCAGAACTTCGATGATCTGGTTCGCGGCGGCGGCGGCTTCCATCGCACGGGCAACCGCGATGCCGGCGGCGATGGTGGCGGCTTTACCCGCGGCGGCGACCTCGACCTTCGCGCCCTTGGCGATGGCAGCCGAGGCGATGACCGGGGCCGTGCCCAGGACCACCACGGGAATCACTTCGCCGATGGCGCCATCGGTCATCGCCACACCGTGGGAGTAGGCCGCGGCGGTGGCGTTGGCGCCGGTGAGATCCACAAAGGTATATTTCAGGACGGGAGCCGTGAGCTTCACGGGCAGGGTCAGGCAGGGGGTGTTGTTCTGGCTCATCTTAGTCAGCTCCGGGAGACGGCCGCGACCGCGGCTTCGTAGGTGGCGGTGGGATTGGCGCGCTGGAAGGCCAGGGCCTTGTGGTGGATCTCCAGGCGGCCTGGATCCACGGTCATGCCGGGAGGCGCGGCGAATTCCACCGAGCCCGTGGGCACCTCGCCGGTGGCGATTTCGCCCAGCTCCACGACCTTGGGCAGGGCGCCCAGGAAGGTCTTGAGGGCCGGGGTCAGGGGGACGGGTTCTTGGCCTTCGCCGAGTTCGACGGTGGCCGTGCCCGGCAGGAGCAGGGCCACGATGAGCCCTTTGTCCTTGGGGAGCACCTTGCCCGCGGCCACCAGGCCATCGGCGAATTCCACGGCATCGGCCTTCAGGGCGAGTGTTTCTTTCTCAGCCAGGATGATCTCGCGCTGGCGCAGCTCGGTCTCCTTGGCGGTCAGGGCCGTTTCTTTGGCGGCCAGTTCGTCTGCTTTCACGGTGTCCTCCCTTTCGGAGAAGTTGGTCATGGCCATGGACGGCTTCGCTTGGCAGTCCTCACAACAAGTCCCATCGCAGGACTCCCCACATTTCCCACAGCAGGTCACACCGCAGGCGCCGCAACAGTTCGAGGCCAGGGCATCAATGCTCCACTTGGGCAGCACGTTGTCGGCGGCTTCCAGGCCGAACTGCCCGATGAACCAGTCCCGGAGGCGCGACCACAGCCCTGAGTCCTCCTCGGCGAATTCATGGACACCCTGCTCGTCTTCAAGCAGGGAGATGGCAGCCAGGCCCTTCACGGCGGGGGGGAAGGCGCCAAGAAAGCCTACATGGCGCAGGTGCCACTTACCGGTGGTCGGGTTTCCGGGGGCCTGGGGCGAGTACAACGAGGCGGAGAGATGCTTGAAGCGTTTTCCATCCACCAAGGCTTTCAGCTCGGGCGTCACGTCTTTGGTCTCGGCTCGCAGCGCGCCGTCGGAAAACTGAAGCGCCCCCACCCAGCCATAGGCGGGATCGTCGTGCTTGGGATGACCGAGCGTGAGGGGCGCTTCGTGCTTGGCCGGATCGTAGCTCTCGACCACCTGCCGCAGATCCGCTTCGCTGAAGGTGACTTTCGCCCCCTTCATATCCACGTAGGTTCCGGGTTTCAGGATTTCGAGCAGGGCCAAGGGGACTCCAGGGCGGGGGATGATCTGCCCCGAAGGTCACGCGCGGGAGGGTCTGGCCCTAGGGAAAGCGGTTTCGGGATTTCCCTGGGCTCCCATGAGGCCCGGCAAGGCGTTTACAGGCCTGTTTAGAATCGTCGGAAGGGATACCGCGGCGGCTTGGCCACCTTGGGGCCCATTCCGGGGTGTTCCTGGGGCCTTAGCGGCGAAAATCGTGTTTCATCCGCCGAGCGCCGCCCGAAGGTGTTCGTTCACCAGGTGGACCAGGCGGCGTTTGTTCTCATCACTGAAACCCAGGAAGGGCCGGGCGGGGATGAGCACCTTTAGGCCCCTTCCCGCTTTGCCGCCTTCCTGGTGGATCCGGGAATAGACCACGTTGGTGCCAAGGAACAAGGTCTTGCCATGGATTCCCCAGTGGACGCTCTTGATGAGCCGCCCGCGGAGCTGGAGGATCTTGTTCACGCCGCCCTTCTTGGAGCCCTTGCCTAGGGCATAGGCGGGGCTCAGGGCCGCCCAAGGCTGGCCTTTGGGATCAATCTCAGCGCGCCAGCGGTGGAGGGTGCTGCGGAGCATGTACTCCCCGGCGTCTTGAAGGAAAGGGCTGGGGTCTTGACCGGCTTGTTCCAAAAGCCGAAGGCCCCGGAATACGCGGTCAAAGCCCTCGGCCTGGATGGTGAGGGTCAGGCCGCTCATTTGACGCCCGCCTTGGCTTTGCGGAGCCAAGCTTCGTTGTCGCGGATCTGGGCCTCGATCTCGCGCCGAAGGTCGTCAGAGATGGGATTGGGCAGCTTGGGGGTCTTCATGTCGAGCAGATCCGTGGCGAAGGCTTTGGCGCTGGTGGTGCTGGGCTGTTGGTCCAGCTCCAGCTTGTCCCACATATTCTGGGGCGGCTGCTTGCTCACCTTCAGGCCCTCGGCCTTCATCATGGGCCCGCTCATGGCCACCTTCTTACACCGGCAGTTGATCAGCACGCCGGGCTGGTTGGAGACCCAGAAGGGGTCATCGGCCGGCAGGATGGTGCCATCCCAGGCGAGATGATTGGGTCGCGGGCGCTTGCTGTCGCCATGGAGCCATTGCCAGTAGGGATTGCGGGCCTGGAAGGCAGGCTGCCGGAGCTGCGCCTCGCGGCCCATGGTGTAGGCCACGCGGATGTTCTGCTCAAAGATCAGCCGCGCGCGGTAGCCCACCTTGGTGCCCGCGAGATTCCAGCCGTGCTTCTCGATGATGCCGTTGAAATCCCGTTTGAACGTCTCCAGGGTGGTGCCCTGCTCGATGGCCTTATCCACGGCATCGCGGATATCGGCCAGCAGATCGGCCTTGGTGACTCCCGCCACCGTGAACGCCCGCAGGCGTTCCTCGGCAGTGAGATCCACCCAGTCCACGCCGGGCATGTTTACTTTTTTACGGAAGAAATCCAAGGCCTCTTGAAAGGGGCCAGGACTAGGACCGATCCCTGCCGCGGGCATCAATTCCCCGACAGTACGTCGTGGCGGCCCTCAAGCGATGCCAGCACCATGGCCTGCTCCATGACTTCAGCAAAGGCGTGGCTGTCCAGCTCGGGATACAAGGTTTCCAGGCGGTCGCGGAGATCCAGCAGGCTGGTGGACGTTTGAATGGCTTTCTTGATGGGCGCGAGCATGGCGTTGTAGCTGCGGCCCGCGTGGGAGATGGCTTGGGCGGTGATGCGGTCGGCGGCATCCGTGCCATCGCCTTCACCCAGCTCTAGCGTAGGTTTGGGCAGGCCGGGGACTTTGGTGGGTGGTGCGGGTACGCCGATATCCTCGTAGCCTTCGCCATAGGCCGCCGTGACGGCTTCGAGGGTGGGCCTGAAGCCCATGTCGAACAGCAGGCCGTCGCGCTCGGAGCGATTCTTGAGATCCTCAGGCTCCTCGAAGCTGCGCCAGACCGAGGGCAGGCCCGCGCCGGGCAGGTTCAGCTCCACGATCCAGCGGATCAGCGTGTCTTGCAGGGTGGCGCTCAGCAGATCAGCATCGGCCTGGGCGACTTCGAGCCGCACTTCGTTGCCCACCTGGTCCCGGGCGCGGGAGCCGCCTTCACCGCTCTGGTTCGTGCTGCCCGTTTCCCCTAGCACGGCTTCGGAGCACTGCTCATCCATGTACCGCACCAGCTTGTCGTAGGTCTCGATGGAGCCCGCCCGGGCGGCTTCCAGCAGGCTCAGCGTCATGCCCTTGGGGTGGATGATCGCGCCATCCACGCTCACAGACAGGGCCGCGTTCAGCAGTTCCCGCTTCTCGTCTTCGGTGGCGCCGGGCTCGTACTCCCCCTCCACCGTTGGGCTGCCGAACTTGTCGGCGAAGATCAGCCAAAAGGTCAGGCCCTGGCGTTTGAATTCCACCGGCCAGTAAAGCTGATTGCCCAGGCCTAGGCCGTAAGGATTGTTGTCCAGGGCGCCGGTGCGGTGGACCACGAACTTGCGGACGGGCAGCGGATCGCCCTCCAAAGGCGATGCGAGGGTCCGCAGCCGCAGCTCCCATGGGTCTTGAGCGCCCGTGGCGCCTTCTTCCCGCGCCTTGAAGATGAACCGCTCCTGGCGCCGCATGATCACCTGGGCGGCCCAGAGCTGGCTCTTGCGGACCTCCCACAGGATTTCACCCACCGAAAAGCCCATCAGTTGCGAATCCAGCAGGCCCAGGCAGAGCTTATCAAAGCCCAGGCCCTTGAACTGCGCCTCCACCAGCTCGGCGGCTTGCTTGTCCAAGGGGCTATCGCTGGCGGGCAGGACTTCCCAGGGCCGTCCCACCACGGCGAACTTGCGTTTTTGCAGGATCGCGTGGACGTGGGCATCCCGCTCCAGGTCGCGGTAGGCTTGCAGCGCCTGGACGCCGCCCTGGCTGAACAGCACGGGGTCGTAGGTCTGGGCGATGCCCAGGTAGAGCGGGTGCGTCCAGTCCTTGGCGGCGGTGGCGACTTCGCGGGTGAGTGTTTGTTTTTCAGACATGGGAAGCCTCTTTGTTTACCTGAATCCAGCCAGGCGGGAGCTGGGGCGGGGACGGCCCGACACCTGGAATTCCATGGGCGCGCTGGTGGACGCCAGCGACCAGAGCATGTGCAGGGCATCCGGGCCATCATCGT
>JAJYMZ010000012.1 GCA_021786615.1 Acidobacteriota bacterium | reverse complement strand
GGTCTTCGGCCGCAATGGCATCAATGGCGCAGGCAAGGCCACCTACAACCGGGTGCACTACTCCAATTCCTATGACAACGCCTTCTGGTCCGACAGCTGCTTCTGCATGACCTACGGCGACGGCAGCAGCTTCAAGACCCTCACGGCCCTTGATGTGGCGGGGCACGAGATGACCCACGGCGTGACCGCCAGCACCGCCAAGCTCAATTACAGCGGCGAGTCCGGCGGCCTGAACGAATCCATGTCCGACATCTTCGGCACCATGACCGAGTTCTACGCCAAGGGCGGCGGCACCACCAGCATCCCCACCACCGGCGGCAACTGGACCATCGGCGAACAACTCTCCTCCACGCCCCTGCGCTACATGTACAAGCCCAGCCTGGATGGCGCGTCCCCGAATGCCTGGTCCAGCAGCCTCGGCAGCCTGGATGTGCATTATTCCAGCGGCCCCATGAACCGCTGCTTCTACTTCCTGAGCCAGGGCGCCAGCTCCAGCTCCACCAGCAACTATTACTCCAGCTACCTGCCGGGCGGCATGACGGGCATCGGCAACACCGCCGCCGCCAAGATCGTCTACCGCGCGCTGACCGTCTACATGACCAGCACCACCAACTATGCCGCTGCTAAGACCGCCTGCCAGAAGGCCGCCACGGACCTCTACGGTTCCACGTCAGCTCAGTACAAGGCCGTCACCAACGCCTTCAAGGCCATCAACCGCTAGACCCAAACTACCCACAGAAAAGCCAGGCGCAGGCTCTTCGGGGCCTGTGCCAGTTATGTAGGAATTCCCTCAACGGCCTCCGACGAGCTTGTTGGCTTGAATTGCACCAGCGCCACGCCGGCGAGGATCACAACCATGCCGAGCACCATGCGCGCGTTGAAGGGTTCCTTCAGGAACAGGCAGCCCAGCAGCAGCGCGACGACCGGATTGATGTAGGTGTAGGTGCCCATCTTGGCGGGGCTCCAGACGCGGGCCAGGTAGATGTAGGCCGTGAAGGCGAGCAGGGAACCGAAGAGGGCGAGATAGCCCACGGAAAGCGCCGCCTTCAGGGTCAGCGGATGATGCAGGTAGCCGCCGCTCAAAGGCGCCACAAGGTGGCCGATGGCACCCGCCGTGAGCATCTCCACGCCCACCTGCTTGAGGTACGCGTCACCCTTGATGTGATGCTTCCCGTGCAGCGTCCCGAAGGACCAGATCATGGTGGCCAGCAGCAGCGCGCCCACGCCCCCGAGATGGATCTTGCCCGCCAGGGGATTGGCCAGCACGCCCACGCCCATGAGCCCCAGCAGCAACCCCGCCCAGGCGCGGAGGCCGATGCTTTCGCCGCTGAACAGGACCAGGAACACCGGCACCAGGGCGCAGAGGATGGCCGCCATGCCGCTGCTGACATGCAGTTCGGCCCAGCTCACCAGCGCGTTGGAACCGGCCAGCAGCAAAGCTCCCACCAACATCAGATGGGGCCAATCGGTTTTTCGGAGGGCTGGTTCCTTGCGGAGAAACCCAAGTGAAAGCGCCAGGATTCCACCGATGGTGAATCGCGTCGCCACGAGGCCATAGGGTGTGAAGGAGTCCAAGCCCAGGGCGATGGCGAAGTAGGTGGACCCCCATACCAGGGCGCAGGTGAGGTAGGCGAGCAGCGGCATCATTTGCGTCTCGCCTTTTTGACCGGCGTTTCCGCGTGAAAGGGGCTGGGGCCTGGCTTTTCGAAGTGGGTCTGCAGCACCACGGTGGTGCGCGTGGTGACCTGGGGGCCCAGGGCGCGGATGCGGCGCAGCCGCTCGCTCATGCCCAGGGGCGTGTCCGCCACCACCTTCAGCAGCAGGCAGTCCTCACCAGCGACCGTGTGGGCTTCCAGCACATCCGGTTCATTTTCAATGGCCTTCCAGAGCTTCTGCTCCAAGGCTTCATCGTTGTTGGCGCGATAGCGCACCGCGACGAACGCCACCACGGGCTTCAGCACGGATGCGGGGCTCACCCGCGCCGCGTAGCCCTCGATGATGCCGCCCTCCTCCAGGCGCTTCACGCGCTCGATGACGGTGGGGCGGCTCACGCCGAGGATCTCCGCCAGTTCGGCGTGGCTGACGCGGCCATCGGCCTGCAGCATGGCCACCAGGCGGCGGTTCAGGTCGTCTTCCATGGGATGCTTGAGCATGGTTTCCCCCGAACTCCAACATGATGCAAATTTTCAAGGAATCAATAATAATGCTAAAAAGCTTTACGATATGTAAAAATTTATCAAAGATATCTTTCATTGCTGAATCACGGACTCGGCGCTCTTTGGCGGCTACAGAGCCCCGGCGATGGTGGAAGCGGTGGTCTTCCAGGAGCCGAGCCCGAAAGCGGTCTGGACCGCGACCTACTATGTCAAGAACGGCTTCAGATCGGCTCGATTTCCAGCGGATATTTCACTTTCAGCTCCGCGAGGATGTGCAGCACTTCGCCATCCTCCGGGCGGTCATCGGGCCGCTTGGCGCAAAGCCGCTCCACCAGCCGCAGGAGGCTGGGGGGGGCGTCGGGCCGCAGCGCCCGGATGTCCGGCAGGGGCGCGGAGCGGTGCAGGTCCAGCACCTGGAAGCCGGTCTCGCCCGTGAAAGGCACGGAACCCGCCAGGAGCTCGAAGAGGATGATGCCCAGGGCGTAACGATCCGCGGGCGGGCCCACCCGGGGATTCGTGATGGCCTCGGGCGCGGCGTAGTTGGGCGTGCCGATGAAGATGCCCGTGGATGTCATGGCGGAATCCGTGAGGCGCGCGATGCCGAAATCCATGACGATGGCGCCGTTCTCCCCGAGCATGATGTTGGCGGGCTTGAGGTCCCGGTGGACCACGCCCTTGCTGTGGGCGAACGCGATGGCTTCCGCCACGTCCGCGGCGATGTGCGTGGTTTCAGCGAGGGGCATGGGCCCCTTGTGCTGGGCCAGGTAGCCCTCCAGCGTGGTTCCGCGCACCAGGCTCATGGCGATCCAGGCGTCTCCCTCCTTGGGGCCCGGATCGAGGATGCGCACGATGCGGGGATGCTCCAGCACGGTGCCCAGCTCGGCTTCGCGGCGGAAGCGGGCGAGGAATTCGTGATCCAGGATGATGTGGGGATGCGGAATCTTGACGGCCACCTCCGTGCCGTCCTTCTCGTGCACCGCGAGGAAGGTGGTGGCGCAGCCTCCGCGGCCCAGGGTCTTGATGATGACGTAGGGGCCCACGTGCCGGTTCAACTGCTCCGCGTCGCCAGAGAGACGCTTGTTGCTGCGGAGCGTCGCATCGTCCTGGCCTGACGTGTTGGCATCGAGATCCACGTGATAAGGGTTGCTGCCCTGGGTCACGCGCGAAGCGCCGCGTCCGGCCTTCAACCGGCGCCGGTTCCAGGCGGCCGCCCCGAGCCCCAGCAACCCAAGGCCCGCGAGGCCAAGGGTGAGGGTCCAGGGAAAAGGGGACGGAGCCGAGTGGGGTTCAGATGCCGGGACAGGGATGGCTGGAGACACCGTGGATGATGGAACGTCGGGGGGCGGTACCTGGGCCGCGGGTGGTTTGGCTTCCCGTCCATCGGCCACTGGGCCGGAGCTTTTTTTCGGGTCTGGGGCGTCCTTCCTGGCCTGGGGACTGGGAATTCGCGCCATTTCGGGCCCACTCTCGCGACTTGCGGGCGCAGGCAAGGGCGACAGCTTGGGCGACTCCACCTTCGGCGGGACAGTGGCGGCGGGGCTGGGCCTGGGTTCCGGTTTAGCCTCCAGCCGCGGTTCCGCCGCCTTCGCCACCGCCCGGAGCTGGTCCAAGCGCTGCTGCAAGGCCGCCCGGCTCCCGCTGGGTTCCGCGCCGATGCGGGCGGAGTCAGCCAAAGCTTTGGCGGCGAGATCTGGATTCCCAGCGGCCAGGGCGCTCTCCGCCAATCGCAGGTAGGGGTGGTAGGTGATGAAGTTCAAGCCGTAGGTCTTGACCTTGTTCCCAGGCCTTGGTTCCAGCGCGATGGCCCGCTGGAAGAGGCGCACGGCGGTGGCGGAATCGCCCCGTCCCTGGGCAGCCAGTCCATCTCCATAGGCTTCGTAGAAGGTGCCGCCCTCCTGGGCGAGGGCGGGCAGGCAGAGCGCCAGGAGGCAAGGCGTGAATCGTGGGGGCATGGTCCCTTCAGTTTCCCACGAAGAACCGCTGCACAGCCTTTTTGGCCCCCTCGGAGTTGAGCTGGAAGATGGCGGTCAGGTAGATCCGCTTTTCGCGCAAGACCTCGTGCCCCGTGGCCAGGATCGGCGTGCCGCCGCCCAGCAGCACCACCTTGGAGGCGTCGTTCTCCGCCTTCGCATCCTTGAAAGCCAGATCCACCGTGACGGAGTGGTACTTCAAGCCGAATCCGAGGGTGTACCCCTTCAGCACCCGCTGCTGCCCCGTCACCCGGTCCACGGTGGGCTGGGGTTCCCTGAACAGCCCGACGCGCACGGGGATGATCACCGAGTCCCCCAGGAAGGCGATCCATTCCACGCCGCCCCGCCGGTCCGTGGTGTCGGTGGTGCGGGAGGACTTCAGGAAGTCGAAGAAATTGGCGCCGTCCAGGGACAGATCCTGGTAGTCGCCGGTCTGGGGATCATGGGTGGTGAAGCTGCCCCGGAAGGTCGCGCCGGACCAGCGGGTCTTCACGGAATCATAGGTGAACGTGAGGCGGTCCGAGGGCTTGTACGCCAAGCCGAACCCAATGGTTTCGGGCCAGTTCAGGTCCAGGAGGCCGTCCTGGGCTGGCTGGACCAGGGTTCCGCCCTGATCATCCAGCGCCGTGTAGCGGCCGCTGAAGGTATATTCGGCGCGAAACCCCGAGCGATAGGCCAGGCCCAGGTTCAGGTGCCTGGAGCGCCACAAAAGACCGGCATTCAGATTCACGCCACGGAATTTATT
Organism: Acidobacteriota bacterium; assembly: GCA_021786615.1. GTDB lineage: Bacteria > Acidobacteriota > Holophagae > Holophagales > Holophagaceae > JANXPB01. Next base: position 3,769 of record JAJYMZ010000012.1, on the reverse strand, counting down.
GTCCTGGATGATGTCGAAGACCGATTGGGAGTCGCCCAGGGACTGCCTGCTATCGAAGGACCATTGCCCCCGCAAGAGGTTGATGGAAGCCCCCGCCAGGAGCCGGGGCGTCAGTTCGGCGCCCACAGCCAAGCTGTAGACGTCTATGGAGCCCTTCTGGACCACGGTATTGGTGAGGCGCCGGACCGTGCTCCCGGACGCGGCGCCGCGGAAAGTCAGGTTGCGATCCGAATTGAAATCGAAATCCACCAGGCGCTGGAAGGAAAATGTCACCGCCACGTTCCGCCCGCTGTGCCGGAAAGGGACCGTGGCCGAAAAGAACAGCGGGTGGAAAGCCGTGTCCTTCAAGGAAGAATCGTCGAAATCCTGGCTCGCGGATTTGAAGCGGGAAAAGCTCTGGTCCCGCTGGAGGGATTCCGCCACCAGGCTGAATTCCGGGGAGAGCAGCTGGGCCAGGCCCGCCGGGTTGAAGGACACCGCGCTGGCGTCGTCCGCCAGGGCGATGAAGGCGCCCCCCAGCCCCACCGCCCGGGCGCCGGTGCCCTGGATGGAGATGGCCGTGCGGGATTGTTCCGCGATGATCGCGAACGGCGAGCTGATGGATTGGGCGGAGGCGGTGGAGGCGGCCAATAGGAGCGGCAGCGCCCAGCCGTGTTGATGGATCATGGACATAGAAACCTCGGAGTTTCTCCCGAGTATCCACGAGACCTGGAATGGTTCAAGCTATGGTGCGAAAAAATGTTGGAAGGGCTGGTGCCTTCACACTTTCGCGACGGCTTCGGCCACCCACTTCTCCAGCATGGCGGTGGTGACGGATTTCGGGCGCTCCAGGGCATAGCCCAGGGCGCGGTCCCAGGTGAGGTTCGCCAGCACGCCCAGCGCGCGGCCCACGCCGAAGAGCACCGTGTAGAAGTCGTACTCGCGCAAGCCGTAGTGGTACTGGATCATGCCGCTGGCGGCGTCCACGTTGGGCCAGGGGTTCTTGGTCTTGCCCTGCTCCGTGAGCACTTTCGGCGCCACGAGGTAGATCATCTTGACCAGCTTGAACACGTCATCATCCGGCATGTGCTTCTGCGCGAATTGCAGCTGGGCCTCGTAGCGCGGATCCGTGCGGCGCAACACCGCGTGCCCGTAGCCGGGAATGACATGGCCTTCGTTGAGGGTGTCCCAAAGCGCGGCGCGGACGTTCTCCTCCGTGGGCTCGGCGCCGTGGATCTTTTCCTTGAACTTCAGCACCCACTCCAGGACCTCCTGGTTGGCCAGGCCATGGAGCGGGCCCGCCAGGCCGTTGAGACCGGCCGAAAGCGCGTAATAGGCGTCGCTCAGGGCGCTGCCCACCAGGTGCGTGGTGTGGGCGCTGACGTTGCCCACTTCGTGGTCGGAATGGATGATGAAATACATGCGGGCCACGTCATCGTAGGGCTTGGGGAAGCCCATCATGTGCGCGAAATTCCCGCCGAAATCCAGCTTGGCGTCCGGGCTGATGATGTCGCCGCCCTTGTACTTGTAGCGATAGATGAAGGCCGCTACTTCAGGCAGTTTGGCGATGATGTCCGTGGCATCTTCGTACATGTACTGCCAGGCCTGGTCCTTCTTGAAGCCGTGATGGTAGAAGTGCGTGAACTTGCTCTCGCGCTGCATGGAGAGCACCGCGGTGGAGAGCATGACCATGGGGTGCGTGTCCTTGGGCAGGGCGCGCAGCACATCAAACACATAGGGCGGGACTTTCGCGCGGTACTTGAAGTCCGCCTCGATTTCTTTGATGGCGTCGGCATCCGGGGCATCGCCGGTGAGCAGGAAATACCAGAAGGACTCCACCGATGGATACTCATTGCCCGGTGCTTTCGGGAGCGCCGCGAATGTTTCCGGGATGTTCTTGCCCCGCAGCCGGATGCCTTCCAGCGGATCCAGGTAAGAGATGTCCGACACCAGGCATTTCACATCCCGCGCGCCGCCGATCACCTGGCTGACGGTCACGTGGTCAATGACGACGTCGCCATGTTCCTTGACGAGCGCCGCTGAATGAGGTCGCTGGGCTTCGATCTTCTCTCGAAGTTTTTCCATTAATTTGCTCATAACACCTCCCGGTTTTTTCAAACGCGTTAGTCTAGCGTGCGGCTGGTTTCGGGCCAAGGTTTTGGATGTTCGCGGAGACCGCACAGATGGTTCCAGGCCGCGGTTTTGCTACACTTCAGGCATTCCATGGGAGCACCACAAAGTGATCGCCATCACACCCGGCCAGATTCCTTCACTTTCCCGGCCCACCGACACCGGTTTCCTGATCGTCCTGGGGGCCTTGATCTTCACCGCGATCCTGGCCCACCGCCTATGGCGCGGCAAGATCAGGGCCGAGGATGAACGGGCGGCTCTCCAGAAAGATGCCGCCTTCAGCCTGGGCCGCTATCGCATGGGATTCAGGAAGTTGAAATCCATCGCCGCGTTTGTAGATCGAGCCACCGGCCTCGTGGTGGAATGCTCGCCAGGCTGGGTGTCCGCGGGCTTCGCCGAAGCTGGCCGCAAGATCTGGGGCGATGACGCCGCCGCCGAGAGCGCGTGGAAAACCATTCCCGCTCCGGACGCTGAAGGTCACGTGGGCGGGGCTGTCCGTTTCGTCCTGGGGGGCCGTTCTTTGGAGGCCGAGCCCTTGGATGGGACGAGTCTCGGGATCGTGCTGGTGCAGGAAATCCTGTGAGGGCTGTGGGCTGTAGGCTGTGGGCCATGGGGGGCACAGCGTCGGTGCTGTCCTTGTGCGGTGTGGCCCAGGCCCAGGACATCAGCGGCGCGCGGACACCGAGGCCCAACCGCGTGGCGTGGATGGAAATCTTTCCCGAACCCCTGCCAGAAGGACACGACAGCCTAGCGCTGGAAGCCACGTCGCAATTTCTCCGCCCGGACCGCGCCACCAGCGGGGATGGCAAAACCCACGCAATCCTGGATGGAGAGGAGTGGCAGCTCACGGCAGATTTGGCCACGCCGCTGCTAGGCGGCTTCCTCAACCTCCGGTTCCGCGTGGTTTCCCGCTCCGGCGGCATCGCCGACCAGGCCTTCACCAGTTACCACGATGCCTTGAACATTCCCCAGGGCGGCCGCAACCTCGTTCCGAAATACCAATTCCGCTACCGCCTGGAGCGGGATGGCGTGGTGGTGGTGGATCTGGATGAATCCGGCACGGTTTTGATGGAGCCCGACATCGCCTGGGTAAAACCCTTCGGCACCAGGGAGACCGGCGGACGCTTCGGTTTCTCGGTGCAATTGCCCACGGGCCAGCGCGAGAAGCTCACCGGCACCGGAAGCACCGATGGCCTCGTGGGTGGCGCGCTCTGGAAGCGTTCCGGTCCCTGGCACGCATTCACTCATGCCGAGCGCGTGTTCTTCGGCTTGCCCAAGGACAGCCCCTACAAGGCGGTTCTCACCCAGCGCGCTTTCACGCGCGCCTGGGTGGGAGGTGGGTACCAAGGCCAGGGGGCTGGATTCTTCAGCGGCCTGGGCATCGAGTTGAGCCTTGGTTACATCGAGAATCCCTATCACGTGGACTTGGCGCGCATGGATAAAGATGGCCTGCAGCAGCATTGGACCCTGACCCACATGCGCCTTCCCCGCTGGCGATTCGGCCTCAGCGAAGAAGCCGGCAGCTATTTCGCGCCGGACATCACGGTGTTCGGAAGCTACCGGTTCTAATGGTTAGTAATTTCTGGGATTTGACAAAAAAAATTCCTAGCGCGGATTTGCCTACCTGTCTAAAGTGGTTCAGATAGTGAGGCAACCGTGT
>JAJYMZ010000226.1 GCA_021786615.1 Acidobacteriota bacterium | reverse complement strand
CAATGCGTTCGAGTGCTCCTCTTTCAGCGCGGAACTCACAGTCCTGCTGCTAGTCGTCGCGGTTGATTGTGGTCTCCTTGAAAATACGTCGAATCGCCTGATACCGCCGCCCACACGCACTGGCTTCAGTGGAAGACAACGACCACATTAGGGGCAGTAGGGTCCAATATTCCATCGCCAAGGGACTGAACCTCAGTCCGAAAACAGACATGAGGGACTGCTCAACACCATAAGGAGCTTCAATCAGTTGCACATACCCAAACAAATTTAGTCGATCTGCGGCAGGTAACAAAAAGTTGGGGTTCCCCTAAAGTCCAGAGTGTGGCCCGAGTGGATCCACACTTTTTGATCGCTTGGCTTCGGAAATGCCCTCGATAACACCTATATGTAGAAATACCTAGAATTGATGGCCATGTTCACAAACCCCAGAGCGGCCCTGTGGGCCGCCTCTTTCCAAACTTGCTACGGCCTAAAGCCTACCACCCACAGTTCATTCCTCAGTGCTTGTCCGCCACGGCCTGGATGGCGGCGGCGAATTTCTTCGCGGCGGCGGCCCGGGCATTCATATCCGTTCCCGCCGCGGCGCTGTCCTGGCTGAATTCCTGCATAGCTTGCTGCAGTTCGCGGCTATCGGCGTCCGTAATCATGGTGGCCTTGGCGCTGAGATCGTTGAAGGCCTTGTTGGCGGCGGGGTGGTCCGCCACGGGCAGCAGCGAGACCACGGAAGGTTTCATCATTTCCACCGCGGCCACCTGGATCTTGGCGGCGAAGCTCTTGCCTTCGGCCGCGGCCTTGTTGACCGCGTGTTTGCCAAGGAAATAGATGCCTACGCATGAGCCGCCGACCAGCAGGAGAATTACACCGCAGCCGATGCCGACCCATTTGAGAACGGAAGAGCCTTTGCCTTCTTCAGCCATGATTGCTCCTTGTTGGAATTGGTAAATCAGCATCGCACAGGATGCAAGGTGGAGCCAAGCTTGGGGGACGAAAGTCGAAAAGTCGAAAAGTCGAAAAAGTTGAGAGTTGAGAGTTGAGAGTTGAGGGTTGCGGGTTGAGGGTTGAGGGTCGAGGGTTCAATAGCATCCAGCTATACCGCGTTACAATCGTCAATCGAAAATCGCCAATCGAAAATCGATCGAATCCGGCAAATGCCGAGCGGAGGAATATATGTCCATGGGCAGCGACTTCAGGGAGTTCATCGCCAAGGGCAACGTCATTGACTTGGCGGTGGCGGTGGTCATCGGCGGAGCCTTCGGCAAGATCGTCACGGCGCTGGTGAGTGGATTGGTCATGCCCCTGGTGGGTTATGTGCTGCCCAAAGGGGACTGGCAGGCTTGGACACTGGGCAAATTCCAGATCGGCCTGGTGCTCGGGGCGACGGTGGATTTCGTGCTGATCGCGCTGGTGGTCTTCCTGGTTTTCGTGAAGGGCTTCGGCTCCCTGAAGAAGAAGAAAGAGCCAGCCGCCGTGCCCGAAACCAAGGTCTGCCCCGCCTGCCTGGAGACCGTGCCAAAACTCGCCACAAGATGCAAACACTGCACGTCGCAGGTGTGAGAGACGAGGTGGTGAGATATGAGGGATGAGGTAGTTCGTTTCAGGCCTTGCGCCATCCCACGCTTCCATCCTTGCGGTCTTCCAGAATGATGCCCATGGATTTCAGCTGATCGCGGAGCCGGTCGCTTTCGGCCCAGTTCTTGGTGTCACGGGCTTCCTTGCGGGCTGCAATGAGGGCTTCGATTTCGGCGTCCAGGCTTGCAGCCTCGTGAGGCCACGCGGAAAAGATCGAATCTGTCTCATCCAGGAATTCCAGCACGGCGTCCCGCTCCTTGCGTGTGAGCGCGACGCGGTCATCCAAGGCGTTGAGATCGCTGATGAGCGTGAAGATCGCGGCCAGGGCCTCGGGTGTGTTGAGGTCGTCGCCCATGGCCGCCCAGAAGTCCGTCCGGGCCTTTTCGAGCCGAGGGGCGGACTCGCCGGTCTCCTCCCAGGTTCCCGGCACGACTTCTTCCATGCGGCGGCGGAAGGCGCGGATGCGTTTCAATGAATGGTCCGCGGCCTTCAGGCCCTCGAAGGAAAAATTGATGAGTTTGCGGTAGTGGTTGCTCTGGATGGCGTAGCGGAACGTGACCGGATCGAAGCCTTTCTCCACGAGGTCGCGCAGCGTGAAGAAATTGCCAAGGCTCTTGGACATCTTTTCGCCTTCGACCATCAGGAATTCGCCGTGGACCCAGGTGGAAACCCAAGGATGGCCCAGGGCGCCCTCGCTTTGGGCGATCTCGTTCTCGTGGTGCGGGAAGACCAGGTCCACGCCGCCGGTGTGGATGTCCACGCGGTCCCCTAGGATCTCCATGCCCATGGCGGAGCACTCGATGTGCCAGCCGGGGCGGCCGGGCCCCCAGGGGCTGTCCCAGGTGGGTTCAAAGGGCTTGGCGGCCTTCCAGAGCACGAAGTCCTGGGCCTGGTCCTTCTCGTATTCATCCATGTCCACGGAGGCGCCGGACTGCATGCCCTCGCGGTCCAGATGGGCCAGGCAGCCATAGGCGGGGAACCCCGCGATGCGGTAGTACACGGAGCCTTCGCGCTCGTAGGCCAGGCCCTTGTCCATGAGGCTCTGGATCAGATCTTTCATGGGGCCGATGTGGTCGGTGGCCTTGGGCATCACGCTGGGCGGGAGGATGCGCATGGCATCCAGGTCTTCCAGGAAGAAGACCGTGTACTTGTCCGTGAGGGCTTTCATGGCCTCATGGCGCGCTTCGTTGGTGGCGTCTTCGGGCAGTTCACCTTGAGAATCGCGGATGATCTTGTCCTCTACGTCGGTGACGTTCATGCAGTGCCGCACCTGGTAGCCCGCGGCCAAGAGGGTCCGTTTCAGCAGATCCTGGAACAGGAAGGTGCGCAGATTGCCGATGTGGGCGAAGTTGTAGACCGTCGGCCCGCAGCTGTAGATCTTCACCTCCCCAGGCGTGACGGGAATAATTGGCTCGATTTTCCGGGAAAGGGTGTTGAAAAGTGAAATTGGGCGTATGATCCGCATCACTCCAGTTGACCACATGAGCAACCTTTTTGGCCCCTCCCGGAAGGAAATTCAAGACCTCCAGTCCCGCCTGACCCAGGTGGAGCAGGAACGGGAAAGCCTTCGCAGGGAATTGGCCGAAACCCGGGAACTGCTGCACCACCAGGACCAGGAAAAGAACCTGCTGCTGATGGCCCTGGAGCGGCTGAGGCCGGGCATGGACCACCGGGTGCTGGCGGAGACCCTGCTGGAGCTGGTCTTCAAGCCCCTCAACCTGGCTTCCTTCTACGTGTCCCTCGCCGATTACCCCGCCGACATGCTGCATTGGGTGATCTACCACGAGGGTGGCCGCGCCCGGAATTCACCTTCCCGCTCCATGACTGGCCAGGGAGGCCTCACGGCCAAGGCGATCCTGGCCCACCAACCTCTGTATATCCGCACCCTCGAGGAAGCCAAGGCCGAAGGCGCGCAGTTCTCCGAGGCGGAGCGCCTCAGCGGCCTGGTGCCTCAGAGCTGGTACGGCGTCCCCTTGGGGTGGGGTGAGCGGCCCTTCGGGCTGGTGAGCTTCCAGAGTTTCCAGCCCGACGCCTTTTCCATGGAAACCCGCCGCCTGATGGACGCCCTGGCGAATCTGCTGGCCATGGCGATGCTCATGCCGATGGATGTATGGAGAGGGGAAGGGTGAGGGGTAGGCTGTGGGTGGTGGGCGGTAGGCTGTTGGCTACATCGAGTCCCAAGTCCCAAGTCAAGAGTCAAGAGCCGAGGGCCGGGGGTCCATGTGCATCGGGGACTTTCATGCACTCATCGTCAATCGAAAATTTGTATCCCTTGCCCACAGCCCACGGCCCACAGCCAACGGGTGAGCGTTCGAGCCAAGCGTGATGAGAGGCCCGTTCAACGCTGATGCGGTCTTGACAATGATGTTGGGTATCTTGATAATTCAATTGATCAATTGAATAATTTATCCGCAAGGTCCCTCATGATCTCCAACCGGCAGTTCAAGGACGCCATCGCCGAGCAGTTCGCCCGGGTGGCCAAGGCCCTCGGGAGCCCCAAGCGCATCGAATTGCTGGACCTCCTGGGCCAGAGCCCCCGCACGGTGGAGGCCCTGGCCCATCTAACAGGGATGAGCATGGCCAACACTTCCCAGCACCTCCAGGTGCTCAAGGGAGCGGCCCTGGTGGAGGCGGACAAGGTGGGTCCTTTCGTGACCTATCGGATCGTGGGGCCTGATGTGGCCAGCCTTCTCGCGGCCATCCGCAGCTTCGCCGAAGCGCGGATCGCGGAGGTGGAACGCCTCACCCGGGAATTCCTGGAGGGCCGGGAGGGGCTGGAGCGCCTCGATCAGAAAATGCTGGCTGGCCGCGTGCGGCGGCGAGAGGTCACGGTCCTGGATGTGCGGCCCGCGGAGGAGTACCAGACGGGGCACATTCCAGGAGCGGTTTCCCTCCCCCTCGGCGAGCTGAGGAAACATCTCGGCAAGCTGCCGAAGAACGGGGAGATCGTGGCCTATTGCCGCGGCCCCTACTGTGTTCTGGCGGTGGAGGCTGTGGAAATCCTGCGCAAGCAAGGTTTCAAGGCCTTCCGCTTCGAGGATGGCGTCCAGGACTGGCGGGCTCGGGGTTATCCCATCGCGGCCGGGCACGACCTCCCTTCACCCACCCGAAAATCCAGCCAGAGGAGACCTTCACCATGAAACTCGGAATCATCATCTATTCCACCGACGCTGAAACCGTATGGAACGCATTCCGCTTGGGTGTTTTCGCCCGCAAAGAAGGTGACGAAGTGAAGGTGTTCCTGCTGGCCAAGGGGGTGGAGTGCGAATCCCTGGACACCGATCAATTCCCCGTCACGGCGCAGATGAAAGACCTGCTGGAGCGCGGTGGGAAGATCCTGGCCTGCGGCACCTGCCTCAAACTGCGCGGCTCGGAAGGCACGGAACTATGCCCGCTTTCCTCAATGAAGGATTTGTACGAGCTTGTCCGCGATTCCGACAAGGTAGTGTCCTTCTGAACCGCCCGCACCTGGAGGTCTGCCCATGAGTAGATCCAAGACCATCCTCATTCTCGGCGGAGGCGTAGGCGGTCTCGTGACCGCCGTAACCCTGCGGAAGCAGCTTCCCCGCTCCCACCGGATCATCCTGGTGGACAAGGCGCGGGAGCATCTCTTCCAGCCTTCCCTGCTGTGGCTCATGACGGGAGATCGGCGGCCGGAACAGATCGTCCGCTCCCTGGATGGCCTGAACAAGAAGGGCATCGAGGTGATCCGGGGCACTGTCGAATCCATTGATGCCGAGCATCGTTCGGCGGTCGTCAATGGAAAGACCTATACCGGCGATTTCATGGTGATCGCCCTTGGCGCGGAACTAGCGCCAGAGTCCATTCCGGGGCTGCCGGAGGCTGGCCATTCCTTCTATACATTGGAGGGCGCAGCGGCGCTTCAAAAGGCCCTTCAAGGATTCGGCGCCGGGCGGCTGGTGGTCCTGACGGCGGCCCCCGCCTACAAGTGCCCGGCGGCCCCCTACGAGGCCGCGATGCTGCTGGAGGCGGATCTGCGGAAACGAAAGGTCCGGGAGCAGGTCCAGATTGACCTCTACGCCGCGGAGCCCGGCCCCATGGGTGTGGCGGGACCCGCTGTTTCCGCCGCCGTGCGCGGAATGGTGGAAGCCAAGGGCATCTCCTACCACCCCGAGCACCAGATCGCCTCCGTTGATCCGCAGAACAAGAAGCTGCATTTCGCGAACGGGGTAGAAGCGGAGTTCGATCTGTTGGCCTACGTGCCGCCCCACCTTGCCCCGAGGGCCGTTCGAGAAGCGGGCCTGGTGAACGAGGCGGGATGGATTCCCGTGGACCGGAGCACCCTCCAGACGCGATTCGAGGGCGTGTTCGCCCTCGGTGACATCACCACCATTCCCTTGAAAATGGGGAAGCCGCTGCCCAAGGCGGGCGTCTTCGCCCACGGCCAGGCGGAAGTGGTCGCGAACAATCTTGTCCGGGCCATCACGGGGAAAGGGCAGCCCACCACTTTCACCGGATACGGCGAGTGCTTTGTCGAAATCGGGGAGGGCCGGGCCGCCCTGGGAGCGGGCAATTTCTATGGAGAGCCGACGCCCCAGGTCCAGATGAAAGCTCCGAGCCGGCGTTGGCACTTGGGGAAGGTGCTGTTCGAAAAGCACTGGCTCTGGCGCTGGTTCTGAAGCTCCTAAGCGATCAGCCGACCAGCAGGCGCAGGAATTCATCGGGCAGCACGCTCGCTTTGCCGTTGGCGCCCGTGACCATGTGGACCGTGCGGGCTTCGGCCAGGAGCACGCCCTCGCGTTCGATGCGGTAGCTGAAACCCACGCGGCGGCGGGCGGCTTCGGTGACCTTTGTATGCACGGTCACGAGGTCATCGAAATAGGCTGGGGCGCGATATTTCATATGAACCTCGCCCACGCTGAGATGCACCCCGGCCTTCTCCCACTCGCGGTAGCTCTGGCCCAGCGAACGCAGCAGTTCCGTCCGCCCCAGTTCTAGCCAAGCCACATACGATGCGTGGTGGACGATGCCCATGGCATCGGTTTCAACGTAGCGGACGCGGAGCTGGGTGGTGGATTCCATGTCTTCAAGAATCCATGGGTGTGGAGCGCAGGTAGAGGGTCTCTGGGGCTATATCCAGATTTCCGGGCCAGACAACAGTTCCGTTTTCAACCCTGGCAGCAAGGAAGACGGAGGGAGTTGATAACGACTGGAAGGGCTTCCTTGTCAAATATGGCGTCATATCGAAGCGGCGCCGTTCACCGTTTTCAAAATCTATCACCAGGATATTCCCTGGCCGGGCTTCGAGTCTTACGACGTCTAGAAGGGTTTCCATGAGTGCCTCCTATTGCAGCGGCGCGATGCTGATCGTCGGCATGAGTCGTCTCCTTACTAAGTGTAGGCCACTCACTCACTATCCGAATCAGCGGAGATTCATGCCTGGCTTTAGATAGAACCTCCATCACAGAAAAAAATGCCCCGCCTTTTCGGGCGGGGCACCGAGGAGCTTGCTGATCAGATTATTCGACGGCCACCTTCACGTGGTCGCCTTTGTCCGTGGTGACTTCCAGGAGCAGGTCCCCGGCATGGGCGGATTCCAGCAGTTTCACCAGCTGATCCAGTTTGAGTTTCTGGGTCTTGTGGATTTTCTTGGAACCGCCTTCGGCATTCACAGTGCCGTTGATGTCAATTTCCTGGTCCGAGATGGTCTCCAGGATACCCTTGGCCAGGTTCAGCGGCAGGCGGATGTGGACCTGGTTGGGGCCGTCGCCGCCATGATGGCGGTGGTTCATGGACTTGCTGACCACGTCCACTTTGATGAAGCGGGTTTGCGTCTGGGCGGCCATGGGCAGGACGGTGACGAAGGCGAGTGCGAGTGGGGCGAGGATGGGGCGCATGGAAGTCTCCTTTGGGGATTTGGTTGAGGGAAGACCGGGTCGAGGAGTGTTACGGCGGAGAATCCAGGGCGATTAGCCCGGATTTTGCGATTGCAGGATCCCGTTGGCTTCAGGCTTCGGACTTCAGACTTCAGGCTCGCATCAGCTTCAGCACAATCCAATGCGATGCCATGCTTTTCCCGAAGCCCGTAGCCTGAAGCCTGAAGCCAAATTCATCCTGTCCAAATGCAAGATCCGGGATTAGTCCACCCACTAGCTGCGTCTGGACCAAGTTTGGTGCGATATCCTCAAACAGGTATGGAACGCCACCCCACTTGGCGGCATCCCATACTTGAACGGAGATTCAATGCGCATCGCCCACCTCACCGCAGCCCTATTCGCCGCCACCCTTCCCATGCTCGCCGCCAGTCCCGCCAGCCATTCAGCAGGCTGGGAGCACAGCCTCGCCGCCGCGCAGAAGCGCGCCAGGGCCGAGAAGAAAGTCATCTTCATGGACCTGTGGGCCGAATGGTGCGGCCCCTGCCAGCTGCTCCAGAAGAAAGTGTTTCCCACGCCAACCGCCCAGGCGGCCCTTTCCAGGGTGGTGCCGCTTTCCGTCATGGTGGAATCCATGGATGGCACCGCCAGCGCCGAAGGCAAGCGACTGGCGGCGCGCTTCAAGCTGAACGCCTATCCAACCCTCATCGTCCTAAACGCCGACGGCAAGGAGCTGCGCCGCAGCGTGGGCGCCCTGGATCCCGACAGCCTGGCGAAGTTCATCGCGGGAAAATGAGATTCACTCCACTTCGAGGCCTTTAAGAGGCCCTGCCTCGGCGAATGGACGCCCCACCTGTTTCCAACGTGCGCAGGAGCCTGCGCGCTCGCGGCGGGGCGTGAGGATTTTCGCGGTCCGCCGGGGATCCGAAACGCCTGGCACGGACATGCGAATGGTATGTTCCGGGAAAGCAGCACTTGACGGAACGGCATGAGGATTGATATTTCACTCCGGTCCCAACCACCGGAGGAGAGCCATGAAAACGAGACCCGCGTTCCACCGACGTTTGATCGTGTATGCCGCCGCCTTGCTTGCCGGCGGCGCGGGAGCGGTCTACGCCGTCCAGGAAGACTTCCCCGCTCTGGTCAAGCGCCTGCAGAAGGAGAAGCCGGCGTTCGCCAAACGCCAGCAAGATTTGCTCACGGAGCGCTACGACCTGGCTGACCGCCCGGCCCAGGGCATCACCATGTCCCGCGGTAAGCCGGTGCAGGAGGGTGTGCGGGTGCGGCTGCCCCAGGATATGACGTGGGAGAAGCTCGCGGGCATGTCGCCGGAGGAAATCAAAGCCAAGAACCTCTGGCCGGGGG
>JAJYMZ010000137.1 GCA_021786615.1 Acidobacteriota bacterium | reverse complement strand
AGCGCCGTTTGGGCCACGAGGGCGGCCTTGAAGGATTTCTCCCTGCACAAGAAGGCCACCACGGCATCGTATAGGCTCGTGAGGGCATGGAAGCGCAACACGGGGATATAGGGTTTTTCGGCCATAGGGGCTCCAAGGGATGCCCGGACGCTTTGGCGCCCGGGCAGAGCAAAACGGAATTAGTGTTTGTGGCTGTCCGGCTGCTTCGGGGTCTCGGCGACCTTCTCCCCTTTCGCGTTCTTGGGTGTCCCGTCCTTTTCAAGGTATTTGGAGGGGTCGGCCAGGAGCTGCTTGTCACATCCAGAACAGCAGATGTAATACTGGCGGCCCTTAACCGTGACGATGGGGCTTTTGCCCGGAGTCACGGCGTTGCCCAGCACCGGGCAGATAGTGTTGGTCGGAGCGCTGGCGGTGGGACTGGAGAAGATCGCCAAGGCGCTGAAAAGCAGAGGGGTGAGCATGAGATGTTCCTTAGGAAAGGAGGCGTTGCGCCTCGGGTTGAGTCAAGTGATCGCCAGGCCAAGTTCGGGCGCGGAATCGGGTGTGACCGGGCCTTCCGCCACCTCGCGCTTTTTCCAGAGGTAGTAGACCGAGGGATAGACCAGCAGTTCGAGGATGAAGCTGGTGACGAGACCGCCCACCATGGGCGCGGCGATGCGCTTCATCACGTCCGCGCCGGCGCCGGTGCTCCACATGATGGGCAGCAGGCCGATGAAAGCGGCGAATACCGTCATGGCCTTGGGCCGCACGCGCTTCACGGCCCCGTGGATGATGGCTTCCACGAGATCGCCGGTGGTGTTGAGCTTCCCGGCCTGCTTGGCCTCGTCGTGGGAAAGGTCCAGGAAGAGCAGCATGAAGACACCGGTTTCGGCGTCCAATCCCATCAACGCGATCAACCCCACCCACACCGCGATGGACATGTTGTAGCCCAGGGCGTAGAGCAGCCAGAAAGCGCCGATGGCGCTGAAGGGCACGGCGGACATCACGATGGAGGCCTTGAAGGCGGACTTGGTGTTGGCGTACAACAAGCCAAAGATCAGCACCAGCGTGATGGGCAGGATGATCTTCAACCGCTCCTTGACCCGGAGCATGTTCTCGTACTGCCCGGACCAGCTGACGCTGTAGCCCGCGGGCACCTTCAGCTCCGAGGCGATGGCCTTCTTGGCCTGCTCCACATAACTGCCCACGTCTATCTGGGACGTGTCGAAATCCACCAGAACGTAGGCGTTGAGCAGCCCGTTCTCGTCGCGGATCATGGCGGGGCCGTTGGTCAGCCGCACGTCGGCGATCTCGGCCATGGGAATGGTGGAGCCATTGGGAAGGGGCACCAACACCCGCTTCAGGGCTTCCGGGGACTCCCGGTAGTCCCGCGCGTAGCGCACGTTCACGGGATAGCGCGCGCGGCCGTCCACCACGATGCTCTGGTTTTCACCGCCGATGGCGGTCATCACCACCGTGTTGGCCTCCTCGACGCTGAGACCGTAGCGCGCGAGCTGCTCCCGCTTCAGCACGAAGTCCACGAAGTAGCCCTGGGCCGCGCGTTCAGCGAAGGCGCTGCGGGTGCCGGGCACGCGCTGGAGAACGCTCTCCGCCTGCACCGCGACCTCCTGGATGGTCTTGAGGTCCGCGCCGTTGATCTTGAGGCCCACGGGCGTGCGGATGCCCGTGCTCAGCATGTCGAGGCGCGCCTTGATGGGCATGGTCCAGGCGTTGGGGATGGCGGGCAGTTTCACGACCCGGTCCAGCTCCGCGACGATGTCTTCCTGCCGGATGCGGTCCCGCCAAAGGGGCCGCAGAATTGATTTCAGCCATGCGGGCGCCCAACTCGAATACCAGCGGGTCTTCTCGCGCCATTGATCCTCGGGCTTCAACAGGATCACGGTCTCCATCATGTTGAAGGGAGCCGGGTCCAAGGCCGTCTCGGCCCGGCCGGCCTTGCCGAAAACGCGATCCACTTCCGGCACGGTGCGGATGAGCCGGTCCTGGACCTGGAGAATCTTCGCGGCTTCGGTCTGGCTGATGCCCGGCAGCGTGGAGGGCATGTAGAGCAGCGATCCCTCATTGAGCGGGGGCATGAATTCGCTGCCCAGGGCCATGAAGGCGGGGATGGTGGCCAGGACCAGCAGCAAGGCTATGCCGATGGTCGCCTTGGCGTGCTTCACCACGAAGCGGCAGGGGGGCTCGTAGATGCGGTGGAGGAAGACGCTGATGGGGTGTCTTTCTTCGGAGTAGTACTTGCCCACGGCGAGCTGCGTGAAGGACCAGGCCAGCCACTTGGGCTTGAAGGTGAAGGGCTCGATGCGCGCGAAGAGCATGCGCATGGCCGGGTCCAGGGTCAGCGCCAGGAGGGCGGCGATGGCCATGGCCAGGTTTTTGGAATAGGCCAGGGGTTTGAACAGCCGCCCCTCCTGGTCCACCAGCGTGAAGATGGGCATGAAGCTCACCGCCACCACCAGGAGGCTGAAAAAGACGGATGGGCCCACTTCCATCAGGGCCGCGAGGCGCACTTCGTAGAAGCTGCCGGGCTTCCCGGCTTCGATCCACTTCTCGATTTTCCGGTAGGCGTTTTCAACTTCGACGATGGCGCCGTCCACCAGGATGCCGATGGAGATGGCGATGCCTGAAAGGCTCATCAAGTTGGCGTTCTGCCCGATTCCATACATCGGTATGAAGGCCAGCGCCACCGACACCGGGATGGTGATGATGGGCACGATGGCCGAGGGAAAGTGCCAGAGAAAAATCAGGATGATGAGCGAGACGACGATCATCTCCTCGATGAGCTTGTGCTTCACGGTTTCGATGGAGCGATGGATCAGTTCTGAACGGTCATACACAGGAACGACTTCCAGGCCCTTGGGCAGGCTGACCTTCAGTTCCTCGAGGCGGGCCTTCACGCGCTCGATGACGTTCAGCGCGTTCTCGCCCTGGCGCATCACCACGATGCCGCCCACCACATCGCCGTGGCCGTCCAGATCCGCGAGGCCGCGGCGGATCTCGGGGCCGAGGCTGACGGTGGCCACGTCGCTGAGCCGGACGGGGGTCCCGTTTTCGGCCTTGAGCACCGCGCTTTCCAGATCTTTCGTGGTCTTCACGTAGCCCCGGCCCCGCACCATGTATTCGCGGCCGCTGAATTCCACCAGGCGCCCGCCCACTTCGGAATTGGAGTCCTTCACCGCCTGGATCACCGCGCCAATGGGGATGCGGTAGGTGCTTAGCTTGTTGGGATCCACGCTCACCTGGAACTGCCGGGCTTCGCCGCCCACGGTGGCCACTTCCGCCACGCCGGGCACGCTCTGGAGCGAGTAGCGCAGGAACCAGTCCTGGTAGGACCGGATTTCGTCGGTGCTGTGCTGTCCTGAATGATCCACCAGGGCGTACTGGTAGACCCAACCCACCGAGGTGGCATCGGGGCCCAGCTGCGTTTTGACGCCGGCGGGCAAGTTCGCCGTGATCTTGCTGAGGTATTCCAGCACGCGGCTGCGGGCCCAGTAGATGTCGGTGCCATCCTCGAAGATCACGTAGACGTAGGAATAGCCGAAGTCCGATTGGGCGCGGACGGCCTTGACCTTCGGCGCGCCCAGCAGCGCGGTGACGATGGGATAGGTCACCTGGTCCTCGACAATGTCCGGGCTCCGGTCCCATTGGGAATAGACGATGACCTGGGTGTCGGAGAGGTCCGGCAGGGCGTCCAGGGGGATGTTCCGCATGGTCCAGAAGGACATGGCCAGGGCCAGGGCGGTGGCCGCCAGCACCAGCCAGCGGTTTTCCGCGGAGAAGCGGATGATTTTTTGCAGGAAGGTCGGGTGTTCAGGATCGTAGGCGCTGTTGTGCATGGGCGCTCCCTTTAGTGTTTCTGCCCGCCCGCGGGAGCGGACGGGGAGCTGGCCTTGGGGCCGATATGCGCCAGGGCGGCTCTGAAGCGGGATTCGGAATCCACAAGGAAATTGGCCCGGGTGACCACATCCTCACCAGCCTTCAGGCCCGAGAGGACCTCGACCTGTTCGCCCACGTTCAAACCTGTGATGACTTCGCGGGGCTCGAACTTGCCGTCCCCTAAGGCGATGAAGGCCACCTTCTGGGTACCGGCATCCAGAACCGCGTCCAGGGGCACCAGGATGCCCTTGTGGGAGGGTCCTTTCAGCAAAGCTTCGCCGAACATTTCGGGTTTCAAGTCGCCCTTCGGATTCGCAATCTCGATGCGGACCTTGGCGGTGCGCGTCTTGGGGTCCAGGACCGGATCCACGAAGGCCACGCGGCCGCTGAAGGTCTTGCCGGGGAAGGACGGCAGGGTCAGAGTGGCGGTCAACCCGACCTTGACGGAGCCCAATTCCGTTTCATACACATCCGCCAGGGCCCAGACTCGGCCCAGGTCCGTGATCTCAAAGGGAATGTCCGCGGGCGTGATGCGGGCGCCTTCGACGATGTTCTTGACCGTGACCACGCCGGAGATGGGCGAGCGCAGGGTGATGGATTTCTGGACCTCACCGGTCTTTTCGAGGCGGTCCAGGGCTCCCTCCGGCACATCCCAAAGGTTGAGCCTGCGCTTGGCGGATTCCAGCAGGCCCGTGCCGCTGGAGGCCAAGGAGCCCGCAGACAGGGCCTTTTGTGTTTTCAGGGCCAGCAGATATTCGCTTTGGGCGCTCACGAACTCCGGGCTGTAAAGGCTGAACAGGGGCTGGCCTTTGGCCACGGGTTTGCCGACGAAATCCACGAAGAGCTTTTCCACGAAGCCTTCGACTTTCACGTTGATCTTGCGGACCCGGGTCTCATCCACCGCCAGACGGGCGGTGGTGCGCACCTCGCCGCTGACCATGCCTTCGGTGACCTTCGCCGTCACCAGGCCGATGAGCTGCTGGCGTTCGTGATCTATGGAGACCGTCGAGTGATCCTCCACCGTGGGGCCTTCGCCCTTGAGGTCCCCTTCGTAGGCCGGCACATAGTCCATGCCCATCTCGTCCTTCATGGGCTTGGGCGATGTGATGGAGGGATTCATCGGGGAATAGTAGTAGACGATTTTCCCCTTGCCCGCGGGAGGCTTCGCGGCTTCCTTGTCCACGATGGGCACCATCTTCATCCCGCAAATGGGGCAGTCACCAGGATGGTCCTGAATGATCTGAGGATGCATGGGGCATTGGTACAGCTGCTTCTTCATGGCCTGATCCAGGGCGGCTCCGGGTTCATGGGAGCCGGGGCGAAAGAGGAGGGTTCCTCCCACGCCTGCCACCAAGCCCAGGGCCACCAGGCCCAGGGTCCGGAGTTTCCAGGAAGGTTTTTGCGGTTGCTCATACAGTTCGCTAGTCATGGGGAACTCCGGGTGTCTTGATCTTGGTGTTTGCAGCTGTTGGGTTCGGGGAGGCCGCGCGCATCTCGCAGACTCCCGATGATGATGGGGTGGCCTGGGTTTCGGAGGCGCCGCAGCCACCGCAATCCGTCCTGGGGGCGGACGCGTGGCTTTGGGGGCGGGTGAGCAGGAACGCGGCTGCCGCAAGGCCCATCGTGATGGCCGCCAGGCTGAGCATCAATGCGCGCTTGGAAGAGGCGGCCGATGGCTGGATCGGCTCGGGGAAAGGCATTTCCGGATTCATGGCAGGCTCCTCATCACATGGACTTCGAAGCAGCGCTGCTGTCGCCCTTGGCGGTGGGGCCTGGCTTCGAGGGCGCGCTCATGGCAGCGCCGCCGGGCGTGCCACCCATGCTTAAGGAACCCGCCGCGAGGCCCTGGGCGCTGATGGCGGGGGTCCCGGCCAGGTTGATCTCCTCGTTGGCGATCTGGATGGCTTTGGCCTGGGCCACGGCCTGCAGGAGGCCGGAGCGGTCCGCCACCCAGCCATTGAGGGACTCCAGCACGCTCAAGAAGGGGACCCGCCCCGTCTCGTACTGGGCCAAGTTCGCGTGGAAGGCCGCCTCGCTCTGCACCAACAGCCCATCCCGGTAGATGCGCAGCGTTTGAAGGGCCGAGTCGAGCTGAGCCATGCGTTCCCGGGTGCGCTGATTCAGGAGATTGCGCACATTGGCGGCTTCCGAACCTTGGGACTTGCGGCGCCAATCCTGCTCGGCCACGGCCCGCTGCTGCTTCTGTTTGGACCAGATCGGAAGCGCGATGGAGAAGCCCACGGTCCACATGGGTTCCAGGGCTCCCCGGGGCATGACGCCGCCACTCACGGAGAAGTCTGGATAGCGGTCCCGTTTCGCCAAATCCAGACCCACCTCCGCCTGTTTCACGCCAAGCCTTGCGGCCTGGAGTTCGGGGCTTTGCGCCTCGGCCTGAGCCAGGACGCTAGCAACGGGTGCCACCTGGAACCGCATCTGCTCCAGGGACGCGGTGGTGGGGATGGGCGAGTCCTCCACGGTTCCGCGCAGGCGGTTGAGCGCCGCCACGAAGACCCGATCCTCGGACTGCAAGGAATAGCGATTCTGATCGAGACGGCTGAGCTCCAGCTGGGCCCGCAGGATGTCTGCCTGGGATCCTTGGCCCACTTCGTAGCGCGCTCGGGTGATGGCCAGGGCGTTTTTCAGGAAGATCGCCTGGTCCTCCAGCAATCGCAGCTGCCCGCGAACCAGCAGCAGTCCGTAGTAGGCACGGCTCACGTCCGCCGATAGGCTCAAGCGGGCGCGCTCCACCGCCACGCTCGTGATGTCCGCGCCGAGCCCGGCGGCTGCTTCCCGCAGCTTTCTTTTGCCGGGCCACGGCAGCGGCTGGGTGTACATGACCGTGTACCAGGACGTTTCCATCCTCCCCACCTGGATGCTCTTGAAGCCGTCGTTCTGGATGCCCAAAGATAGGCTGGGGTCAGGGAGGGCTTTGGCCTGGGGGATCCGCTCGCGGTCAGCTTCCACCAAGGCCTTGGACCGGGCGAGATCGGGGTTGCGATCGAGGGCTTCGTTAATGAGGGAGTTGAGGACCGGGTCCTCGGCCTCCGCCGGCGCCTGCGTGGGCGGGGCGGTGGGCTCCTGGACCTGGGCGCTGCCGGTCATCGGCATGAGGCCCAGGGCCAGGCACAGGAAGGTGCGCATGGCTGGCTCCGAAAAGGAAAGACGGGATGGATCTGCTCAAGAAAAGGGCAGACCGTCTCTCAATTCCGGAAAGTCGAAAGCAAGGCCAGGCGCTGGAGGCACCGCAAAGGCGCAGGACTGCCTCTCAAGAAATGGGAACCAAGCCGAAGGGGGGAGGACCCCTTGGCATTCGCGACTTGAACTAGCTGAAGGGGCCACGGATGGGGTTCAGGCCTGGGCTCGGGGTGCTTCGCGGGTGCTTCGGCCTTCTTGGAAATCGTGATTGCGCTGGTGGCGATGGAGTTGGTGGAGCAACCCGTGGAAGATTTGGAACAAGGATCCTCGCTCTTAGGCGGAGCCGCTGGCTGCGCGGGCCCCTTGCACTTGCAGAACTCGTCCGAAGGGGCGCCGCATCCACAAGCGCAGGCTTGGACCGAGGGAACCACCGCGATTCGCGCGCCCTCCACCGACCCCGAAAGGGTCAGCAGGAAGAGCGCCGCCAGGCGGAGGATCAAACGCACGTAAGTCACATTGCCTTTCTTGGATGGCCGGGGAACCCCTGGCGCTCAAGCCAGGTTTCTAACAATATGCACAAAACTCAGACCTGCGCATCTGATTTTATGGTTGGGGCGGCCTTTTTGTGACCCTTGCGATAATTGGAGCGGGCGATGGGGATCCCTGCGGCCGCTCGGCTGGCTGCGCACGGTCATGCGGCTTCGCCGCACCGGCCTCGACACTCCCGCGTCTCGGCCTTGACCTACCTGCGCGCCATCCGAGTTCGATCCCCATCCCCGCTCTCCCAAAAAACAGGCCCTTCCGGGCCTGTTTTGGAGCGGGCGATGGGGATCGAACCCACGACGTCCAGCTTGGGAAGCTGGCATTCTACCGCTGAATTACGCCCGCGGAGATGCTCATGGTAGCTAGGTTCATGGGCAGGGACAATCAGTTCTTCCCCTTGGTGTCCACCAGGCGCTTGGCTTCGCGGCGCAGCAGCTCGGGGATGTTGCGGTCCCGCTGCATGAGCTTCAGGTCGAATTCGATGAGGCGCTTCAACTGGGCCAGGGCGATGGGCAGAGGAGTGCGGGGATTGAAGGCGAGGTTCTTCATGATCCCGTATTTCTTCATCCACTCGCGGTTCATGGAGATGATGCGGAGCACTTCCTCCTTCACGGTGCGCATCTGGGAGATGTAGGCCACCTCGCCTTCGCCGATGCGCGGGTTGCGGATGACGTTCACCTGGATCAGGCGGTTGGATTCGCGGATGAGCAGTGTGCGTTCTTCTTTGCCACCCTTGATGGCGAGCATGATTTTCTGATTGGTTTTCAAGCGCATGACCCGCTGGGTGAGGCTCAAGGGGATCTCATTGCCATCCAGGTCCACGATGGGCTTGAGCAGGCGTTCCCGGACCGCTTCGACATCTTCTTCGCCGGCGGGCTCAGCCTCTTCTTCCTCGACGGCGACTTCCGCCGGCATGGGCAGCTCCGCCCAGGCCTTGTCCAGTTTCCCGGCGATCACGTCTTCAAGGATTTCGATGCGCTCTTCGAAGACTTCGTTGGTGGCGGTGCCCAGCACGTGGAAGCGGTTCTCATTGACCCGCCGCTTGATGTTGTAGTCGCCCTCGGGATGCTCCTCGATGAGGTCCAGGATCCGCGGCCGCTTCAGCCACATCACCTGGTTGTTCAGGGGGATTTCCAGCACCGAGCCCGGCAGGTGGGGCACCACCTTCTCCATCCATGGGGCGGTGAAGGCTTCGTGGAGCAGCGCCTTCTCCAGCAGGGCCGGCTCCTTCCGGTGCACCAGGATCACGCCGAGGA
>JAJYMZ010000076.1 GCA_021786615.1 Acidobacteriota bacterium | reverse complement strand
CACCGCCCTCCGGGCTGTGGGGCTTCGCCTCAGCGAAGGAAAAGAGCGGCCTTCCGAAGCGCTCCCCATCCGCCGCCAACTCCTGGAAGCTCAAGTCGCCTCCTTGCGCCGCCTGCACGCCGCCCACCTCCTCAACGCCGAACTCCAGGCCCTCACCTTGGTGAATACTCCATGAACCCTTTATTTAGAATTTCCGCATTAGGCCTCTCCCTCATCGCCTTCACCGCCTGCGGCCGCAAGAAGGAAGCGGCTCCGCCAGCCACCGGACCACAGACCGGGGAAACATCAACCACAGACCCGAATCGCTTGCCCCTGAAACATGTTCGGGGCTTGCACTTCATGCAAGTGCCCCAGCCCAAAGCCGAGGGCGCCTGGTATCCCGCCGAAGCCATCGGGGATGAATCCGCCCAGGCGGTGCTCGCTTCGCCCGTGAAGGGCATCATCTCGGCCATCCAGGTTCCCCCCGGAAGGCATGTGCCTCCGGGCACGGGGCTCCTGGTGATTCAGAGCCCGGAACTGGCGCGGCTCAAAGCTGACTGGCTCTCGTCTAAGGCCAAACGCCAGCGCGCCGAAGCCGAGCTGGCGCGGGAGCAGCGGCTCTTTGAGGGCCAGGCAGGTTCCCGGCGGGAGCTGGAATCCGCCCACAGCGAAGCTGCCACCGCCAAGGCCGATGAAGAGGCCTCGCGTTTAGCCCTGGAGGCCCGGGGACTGAATCCAGAGAGCGCTGGAGCCGTCTTCACCGTGAAGGCCCCGAAGGGAGGGTCGGTCACCGCCTACAAGGCCCAGCTCGGCCAAGGCGTGGAGGCGGGACAAGAATTGGGGAGCTTCCAGTCCGCCTCTGCTGCCATCGCCAAGCTGGAGCTGCCGCCCCCCGCGCCCACTGAGTGGAAGCCCGGCGCCCTGACTGAAGTAAGAAAATCCGACGGTCAGCGATGGAAGGCCCGGCTGGAGGGCACGCCCATGACCTTGACGGGAGACACCCGGCGGCTGAGCTACCGCCTACGTTTGTCAGGTGGTCCATTACCCATTCCCGGCACGCCGCTCGAAGTGCATGTGCCGCTCACCAAGGCCATCGTGCTGCCCCAAAGCGCCTTGCAGCAAGTGGAAGGCATCTGGGGCGTCTTCGTGAAGGAAGGCGAAGAAGCCGTGTTCCGGCCCGTGCGGCGGGGCGTTGAGTTGGGGGGCGATGTGATGGTGCTGGAGGGAGTGAAGCCCGGTCAAACCGTGGTGGGCGAGGGCGCCTACCTCCTGAAGTCGCTCCAGATCAAGCGCAAGAGCGGAGGTGAGGACAATGACTAGGGAGCCCAACTTGCCCAATGATGAGGAAATCCCCCTTGATCCGCACTTGCCCAATGATCCCTACGCCGTCTACACGCCCCAGCACCGCACCCTCATCCGCCGCTGGTTCGACTGGCTGCTGCCCCGCAAGGGCTGGGTCTTCGCGCTGGCGCTGGTATGGCTGGTGGCGGGCATCGCGACTTTCCTGAACCTCAAGCGCGACCTCTTCCCAGATCTCACGCTGCCGTCCTTGAGCCTGATCATCCAAAGCCCTGGACGGGCGGCCTCGGAGCTGGAGCTCACCGTGGCCCAGCCCGTGGAGCAGGCCGTGGGAGGCCTGCCCGGCGTCAAGCGCGTCATCAGCACCGTGCAGGCGGAGGTCGTGCAGGTGGTCATCGCCTTCGAAGGCGACACCGATCCCTGGCGGGCCCGCCAGCTCGTGGCCGAGCGCATGTCCTCTGTCATCGGCAACTTTCCGGCGGGCACACGGCCACCCTTGATGTCCAGCGCGGCGGGGCGCCTCCAGGAGATCCAGGAGATCGTGCTGGAAGGCCCCTCCATTGATCCCCTGCGCCTGCGGGATCTCACTGAGAAAGTCCTGGTTCCGCGCCTCCAAGCCGTTCGCGGCGTGGCTCGCGTGGAGCGCCTGGGTGGCGAGGAACGCCAGCTTCAGGTGACGCTTGATCCCGAGCGCATGCGCCTGCAGGGGGTCAGCCTGGACCAGGTGGCGGCTGCGATGAATGGCAGCGCCCAGGACACGGCCGCGGGCGTCATGGAGATCCAGGACAAGGGCTGGTTCATGACCGTGGGCAGCCTGGCGGCCAGCCCCGAAGAAGTCCGCCGCCTCCCGCTCCGGACCAACCGTGGGATGGTGCAATTGGGCGACGTGGCGGAAGTGCGCGAAGGGCCCGCCTTCCGGCGCGGCCTGGCCCGCCATCAGGGCCACGAGGATGTGAGCCTGCGCGTGATCAAGCAGCCCACGGCCGATGTGCTGAGCACCTCCATCGAGGTGCGCAAGGCTCTGGTTGAGCTTCGCAAAGGCCTGCCCGAAGGCATGACCCTCACCCTCATGTACGACCAGGGCAACCTCGTCACCCACGCCCTCAACGGCGTCACGTTGGCCCTGCTCCTGGGCGGGTTCTTCGTGGCGCTGGTGCTCATCCTGCTGCTGGGGAACCTGCGCGGGGCGCTGCTGGTCATCGTCGTGCTGCCCCTCGCCACCTTCGGCGCGGCCATTCCCCTCAAAGCCCTGGGCATGGGCCTCAATGCCATGACGCTGGGCGGACTTGCCATCTCCGTGGGCCTGCTGGTGGATGCCGCCGTCATCATGGTGGAGAACCTCGCCCATCGGCTGCACCAGCATCAGGAGCACATCGAGCCCCGGCGCGTGGCCCTGACCCGAGCCGCCGCGGAGGTGGGCGTTCCCATCCTCACGGCGGTGCTGGTGATCCTGGCGGTCTTCATTCCTCTGCTGGCCATCGGGGGCCTGGCGGGGCGCCTCTACGCGCCCCTGGCCGTGGCCGTGGCTTCCGCCATGACACTCAGCCTGATCTTAAGTTTCACTCTGGTTCCGGCCCTCGTGGAGCGGTTCCTGCCCCCGGGTACCTCGCTGGAAGAACCGCGCTTCGTGGTGGCCATCAAGCGGTTCTACAAGCCGCGCCTGGAGTGGGCCATGCGCCATGGCGTCGCGGTGCAAGCCATCGCCCTGTCCATCACCATCCCAAGCATCGTGCTGGCTTTCGGCTTGGGGAGCAACTTTCTCCCCAAACTCGACGAGGGCGCGTTGATGCTCAATTCCCGTCTGCCCTCAGAAACCAGCCTGGCCGCCGTGGACGAGGCCAACATCCAGCTGGAGGAGAAGCTCGCGAAAGTCTCCGGGGTCGAGTCGGTCTATCGCCGCACGGGCCGCGGAGAACTCACCGAGGACCCCATGCCCCATACACTCAGCGATGTGCTGGTGGTGCTGGACGGCAAGCGTCCCGCGAAGGCCGTGGAGCAGGAGGTGGCCTTGCTCATCGAGGATCTTCCCTATCCCATCGAGCTGACCACGCCCATGCAGATGCGGATCTCCGAAGGCATCGGCGGCACCCCCGCGGATCTCCAGGTGAAGCTCTTCAATCCGGACCTGGACGCCCTCCAGGCCAAGCTCCCGGAGATCCAGGAAGTCCTCAGCAAGGTCGAGGGCGTGGCCTCCGTAAGTCCTGACGGCGGCGGCCCATCGCCCCGATGGCGCATCGTTCCAGACGAAGATGCCTTGAGGCGGCTCGATGTGCCGCGGAGCCTGGTTGCCCAGACCCTGAAGGCCAGCCTGCAGGGCCTGGAAACGGAAACTTTCTTCAACGGCCCTCAGCGCATTGAACGGATGCTGCGCTTTCCCGACGATGGCCGGGTCAGTCCCGAAAAGCTGAAACGGCTGCCCATCGTCCTGGAGGGCGGCCGCATCGTGGAGCTGGGCCAGGTCACGCGCTTTGACGAGACCGTCACGCCCAGCCTCATCCGCCGGGAAGCCGCGCAACGCCGCCTCGCCGTGAACCTCCGCACCACGGGGGATCTGGGTGGCACCGCCGCCCGGGTCGAAAAAGCCATGGCGGCGATGGAACTGCCCAAGGGCACCCTCGTCAAGATCGGGGGCCAGATCGAGGAGGCCAGGGAAACCGAGCGGCGGCTGAGCGTGGCCATCGCCGTGGCCCTGGCTTTGGTGGTGGGACTCCTCTACCTGGCCCTGGGGCGATGGCGGGAAGTGCTGGCGGTGGTCGCCACACTGCCCAACGCCTTCGCGGGCGGCTTGATCGCCCTGTGGCTCGCGGGGGAAACCTGGAACATCAGTTCCATCGTGGGCGTGATCGGACTCTTCGGCGTGGCGGTGCAGAACAGCCTGGTGCTCATCATCCAGGCCAAGAACTTGATGGCCGAGGGCATGCCCTTCGCCGAGGCCATCCGGGAAGCTTCCATCGGCCGGGTGCGCCCCAAGCTCATGACCGCGGGCGCGGCCATCCTGGGGCTGATGCCCATGCTTTTCGGCATCGGCGGCAGCGAGCTGGAGCGGCCCCTGGCCATCGTCATGGTGGGAGGGCTCATCACCTCGACCCTCTTCACCTTGCTGGCCCTGCCAAGCTTCTACGCGTGGGTGGGCAAGCCCACGGAAGGAGACTGATCGTGCGTTCTGTCTTTTCAATTGAGGAATGGCGGCACTCTCATGTTTTTGACGAAGGCAACCCGCTCGCCGAGAGAAACACGCGGTGGGCGGTCGTATTGACCGCCGCCATGATGGTTGCCGAAATCGCCGGTGGCTGGATGTTCAACTCCATGGCGCTGCTCGCGGATGGCTGGCACATGAGCTCGCACGCCATGGCGCTCGGCTTGTCGGTGCTGGCATATGGAGCAGCCCGGCGATTCGCCCACGATGACCGCTTCACCTTTGGCACCTGGAAGATTGAGGTTCTTGGCGGCTATACGAGCGCGATCCTGCTGGTGCTGGTGGCCGGATTGATGCTGTATCAGTCCGCTGAGCGTTTACTCGCTCCGACGCCCATTCGTTACAACCAAGCCATCGCCATCGCGGCGGTGGGGCTGCTGGTCAATCTCGCCTGCGCCTGGCTGCTCAAGGATGGTCATGGCCATGATCATCACCATGCCCATGGCGAGCATGTCCACCCAGGCCATCATCACGATTTGAACCTGCGCTCCGCTTATCTCCATGTCGTCGCCGACGCGGCCACTTCGGTGCTCGCCATCTTGGCGCTGCTGGGCGGCAAAATCTGGGGGGCGAACTGGCTGGACCCAGTCATGGGTATTGCCGGGGCCGGATTAGTGGCGGTTTGGGCTTTCGGCCTGCTGCGTGATTCCGGGCGCGTGCTGCTCGATGCGGAAATGAAAGCCCCGGTGGTAGCCGAGATCAGGGAGGTGATCGAGGCCAGCCCGATCAAGGCCCACATCTGCGACCTGCATGTGTGGCGCGTCGGCAAGGGCAAATACGCCTGCATTCTTTCGCTCGTGACCACGGATGAGGTCGAACCCAATTACTTCAAACGGGAATTGAGTGTTCATGACGAACTGGTTCATATCTCAGTGGAAGTCAACCGCCACCGCCAGCCAGCTTGAGGCCAGCCATGTCCAACATCACCCACCATCTGGCCTTCAAGATCCACGGCATGGACTGCGCGGAGGAGATCGCCGTCCTCAAGCGTGAAGTGGGGCCTTTGGTGGGAGGCGAAGCCAACCTCGCCTTCGACCTTCTCAACGCCAAGATGATCGTCTCGGCGGGAGCGGCGGCCTCTTCCGAGGTCATCCTCAAGGCCGTGGCAGGCACAGGCATGAGCGCTGAGGCATGGCAGGAAGTCACGGGATCAAGTCAGAAGAAATCCGGGCGTCAGAAGCTCCAGTTGGCGCTCACGATTTTCAGCGGTCTGCTGACCGCGCTCGCCTTCGGCCTTCATGTCTGGTCCTCCGGTGGATGGCATGAGGCCCTGGGTGCCGAGGGCGTTGGCCATGTCCATGCGGCCCCCTGGTTTTCCAAAGGCGCTTACCTGGTTGCCATGATCGCCGCCTGCTGGTTCATCGCGCCCAAGGCTTGGTTATCGGCCCGGCGTCTGCGCCCGGACATGAACCTGCTCATGGTGGTGGCGATCCTTGGCGCCATCAGCATTGGGGAGTGGTTCGAGGCTTCCACGGTGGCCTTCCTCTTCGCGGTCTCCAATGCCCTGGAGGGCTGGAGCCTCAGCCGCGCGCGCCGGGCGGTGGAAGCCCTGATGGATTTGACGCCCACGCTCGTGCAGGTCGTCAAGGACGGTGGAACCGCATCCGTCCGCCCGGAGGAAGTGCCCGTGGGGGCCCTCTTTCAGGTGAAGCCCGGGGAGCGCGTGCCCCTGGACGGCTTGATCCTTCAGGGGGCCAGCGCCCTGAATCAGGCCCCCATCACCGGGGAAAGCATGCCAGTATCGAAAGTGCCCGGCGATGAAGTCTTCGCTGGAAGCATCAATGGTGACGGCACCCTGGTGGTCGAGTGCTCCAAGATCGCGAATGACACCATGCTCGCGAGGATCATCCGGATGGTCGGTGAAGCTTCGGCCAAGCGCGCGGCCTCGGAGCAGTGGGTGGACCGCTTCGCGAAGATCTACACGCCCGTCGTGATGATCCTGGCCATTCTGGTGGCGTTGCTGCCGCCTTTGTTCATGGGTGGCGGGTGGGCCGATTGGTTCTACCGGGCCTTGGTCTTGCTGGTGATCGCATGTCCCTGCGCCCTCGTGATCTCCACGCCCGTGAGCATCGTGGCGGGGTTGGCCTCCGCCGCGCGGCATGGCGTCCTCGTGAAGGGGGGCATGTACCTGGAGGCGCCCGCCCACCTGAAGGCCATCGCCTTTGACAAGACCGGAACGCTCACCGAAGGCCATCCCAGCGTCGTGCAAGTGGTCCCCTTGAACGGCCACACCGAACAGGCACTGCTGCATGTGGCCGGTTCCATGGAGTCCCAAAGCGGCCATCCCCTGGCCCGGGCCATCGTGGCCCATGTGGAATTCCTAGGCGTGGCCTGCTCACCCGCCAAGGACTTCCAGATTCTGCAGGGCAAGGGCGCCACGGCTTCCCTGGATGGCCGCGCCTACTGGCTTGGCTCCCATCGTTTCATGGAAGAACAAGGAGCCGAGACGCCCGAGATCCATGCCCAATTGGAGTCCCTGGAGGCCGATGGCCGCACGGTGGTGGCCTTCGGAACGGGCCGGGAATTGATCGGATTCCTCGCCCTGGCGGATGCCATTCGCCCCACCAGCGCGTCTACACTTCTGAGCCTGCGCGAAGCCGGGGTTGAACACCTGGTCCTCTTGACGGGTGACAATGCGGGTACGGCCCAAGCCGTAGGCCGGCAGGTAGGCCTGACTGAGATCCACGCCGAGCTCCTGCCCGAGGACAAGGTGAAAGCCGTGGAAGCGCTGGTGGCGAAGTACGGGCAGGTGGCCATGATCGGCGACGGCGTGAATGACGCGCCCGCCCTGGCGCGGGCCTCTTTGGGCATCGCCATGGGCGCCATGGGCAGCGACGCCGCCATCGAGACCGCCGACATCGCCCTCATGAAGGACGACCTCACGCGCCTGCCGTGGCTCATCCACCACTCCCGGCGGACCCTCAACGTGATCCGGCAGAACATCACCTTCGCCCTGGCCGTGAAGGCGATTTTCGTCGTCCTCACACTGATGGGCCACGCTTCGCTGTGGTCCGCCATTGCCGCGGACATGGGTGCATCCTTGCTTGTGATCTTCAACGGATTGAGACTTCTCCGGAGTTAGGAGCCGCCGGAACGGGCAGAATGAAGATACACGCAGCCAAGGAGTCCCCATGCCCGACTTCACGACGTTGATTGCCGATTCACAGGAAGGCATCGCACGGATCCGGCTGAACCGGCCGGACAAGGCGAATTCCTTGGATGAAGCGATGTGGCGGGAGATCGGCGACGCCTTTCGGTGGGCCGATGCGACGCCGGAAGTGCGCGTGGTGGTGCTTTCAGGCAACGGGCGGCATTTCTGTTCGGGCATTGATCTGATGATGCTCGCGGGCGTGCAGCAGGCCATCAAGGATGAGTGCCAGGGCCGCGCCGCCGAGAAGCTGCGCGGGATGATCCTGCAATTGCAGGAGTGCCTATCCAGCCTGGAGCGTTGCCGGAAGCCGGTGCTGGCGGCCATTCATGGGGCCTGCGTCGGAGCGGGGCTGGACATGGTGGCCGCCGCGGACCTGCGCTACTGCACCGCCAGCGCCCACTTTTCCATCAAGGAGATTGACATCGGCATGGTGGCCGACGTGGGCTCCCTGCAGCGCCTGCCCAAGCTCGTGGCGCCAGGCCTGGTGCGGGAATGGGCCTACACCGGCCGGAAAATCAAAGCTCCCGAGGCTGCCGCATGCGGCCTGGTGAACCAGGTCTTCGAATCCGATGAAGCGATGGAATCCGGAGTCCTTGACATCGCCAGGCAGATCGCCGGGAAATCGCCGCTCTCCGTCCGCGGCACCAAGGAAATGCTCAACTACACCCGCGATCACAGCGTGAGCGACGGCCTGGCCGCCATCGCCACCTGGAACGCGGCCATGCTGGTCTCCCAGGACATCCAGACCGCCCTGATGGCCGCCATGAGCAAGCAGACGCCGGTGTTCAGGGACTGAAGAAACCCTAGGCCTCCTCTCTCAATGGCACCACCAGCCCAGGGGCTGGAGTACGTGAAGGAGCCTTTTTTCCCGGTGGCATGCCAGGGTGGGTTGAATATAATCTTGACACCGTAATGATTCAAAACTAAATTACTGATTACTGGAGGCGGCAATGGATCAAGGAATGGGGCTTCACGTGGTGTTTGGTGCTGGGCAGGTGGGTCCATTCCTTGCTGAGAAGCTCGCGCTGGCCGGGAATGATGTCCGGCTGGTCCGCCGGTCTGCGGCCAATCCATGTCTTGACGGTGTCCAGTTTGTACGAGCGGATGCGTTCGACGAAGCGGCGGTGCAGGAGGCGGCCAAAGGCGCCGCGGTCATCTACAACTGCATGAACCCCGCCACTTACTCGGCCAAGGCGTG
>JAJYMZ010000149.1 GCA_021786615.1 Acidobacteriota bacterium | reverse complement strand
ACTCGCGCACCAGATGCAGATCGTGTGTCGCCACCAGCACCGTCACGCCCACCTTCTGCTGCCGGAAGACTCCCATCAGGAAGAGCCGCGCCGCGCCGCGGTCCATACCTTCGGGCCCCTGGAAATCCTGGGATAGCATCTCCACCGCCGCGGCCGCATCGCTCTTTTCCACCGCTTCGATTGTTGAAGCGAAGGCGGCTCTCACTTGGTCCTCGGGGCTGCCCTGCTTGCAGGCCAGGAGGCTACAAAGTGTCAAGGCGATGAGGGCGATTGGACGCATGGGTTCTATGCTAGAGCTTTGGCCGGGGTCCGGCTTAAAGGAATTTCATGACCACGACGCAGCGATTCGCCACTTCTTGCATCCATGCGGGGCAGCAGCCGGACCTGTTGAGCGGCGCGCTGATGACGCCGGTCTACTTCACCTCCACCTACATCCAGGAAGGCCTGAACCAGCACCGCGGTTACGAATACGCCCGCACCCGCAACCCGACCCGCGACGCGGTGGAAGGCAATCTGGCGGCGCTGGAGGGCGCTGATTTTGGCGTTGCCTTCGCATCGGGCCTCGCGGCCACCCAGGCCGTTCTCGAACTCCTGTCCAGCGGCGACCACCTGGTGCTGGGCGACAACGTCTACGGCGGCACCTTCCGCCTGGTGGACAAGATCATGGCCCGCTTCGGCCTGACTTACACCCAGGTGGACACGTCGGATCTGGCGGCCCTGCGCGGGGCGATTCAGCCCCACACCAAGCTGGTGATGCTGGAAACACCCACGAATCCCATGCTGGGGCTCACGGACATCGCGGCCGTGCGCGGTCTGCTGAAGGAGTTGGGAACCCGCGCGCTGCTGGCCGTGGACAACACCTTCGCCACGCCCTTCAACCAGCGGCCCCTGGAACTCGGCGCCGATCTGGTCTTCCACTCCACCACCAAGTACTTGAACGGCCACAGCGACAGCATCGGCGGCGTGGTGGTGACGAATTCGCTTGAGCTGAGCGAGCGGCTGCACTTCATCCAGAACGCCGCCGGCGCCATCCTTTCGCCCATGGACAGCTGGCTCGTGCTGCGGGGCACCAAGACACTGCACCTGCGCATGGAGCGCCACAACAAGAACGCTCTCGAGATCGCCCGCTGGCTGTCCCAGCGCAAGGATTTGAAAGCGGTCTACTATCCCGGCCTGGAATCCCATCCCCAGCACGAGCTGGCCAGGCGGCAGATGAAGGGATTCTCGGGCATCGTCAGCTTCGACACCGGGGATGCGGAGCGTACCCGGCGCATGGCCGCGGCCTTCAAGATTTTCGCGCTGGCGGAATCCCTGGGGGGCGTGGAAAGCCTGATCTGCCATCCCGTGTCCATGACCCACGGCAGCGTCCCCGAGGCCGACCGCGTCCAACTCGGCATCACCGATTCCCTGCTGCGCCTGAGCGTGGGCGTCGAGGATGTCCGGGATCTCATTGAGGATCTGGAGCGGGCGCTGAAGGCGTAGAGTCCTGGGTCCTGAGTCCTGGGGTTGAGTACATACGTGGCCCTAGGCCGCAACAGGCTTGGCGCGCCGAAGGCGCCGCCAGGTTGCCTCGGGACCCAGGGCTCAAGACCCAGGGCAATCAAGCTGGCACCAGATCCCCATCGTCCTTCTGCCGCTTGCGCAGGAAATCGTGGAGGGCCTCGTAGTCCACGGTGGCCTTGCGTTTTTCCCAGGGCGCGCCGCTGTGCCACAGACCGATCATGTCCTCGGGGCAGCCCACGCGCTCCCAGATGCTTTCGAGGATGACGGCCAGGGCTTCGCTGGTGAGGTCCGCCTGCAGCGCATCCCGGATGAGCGCCAGGCGCCAGCGGTCTTGGGCCGCGGACCAGCTGGTGCCGCCAGGGCGCGGCAGCTTGCCGGTGCATTCGCGGCAGGCTTCCCAGAAGGTCGCTTCAAAGCTTTCCAGATTCGCGCCTTGGAGACCCACGAGCCTTTCGCAAGCCTCGCCGTGGAATCCGTGGCATCGCACCCAGGCCTGGATGTCCGCCTGTTTCAACAGGCCGAAATCATAGCCCACGATCATCTCGTTCCAGGTGATGGGCTCGTTGGCCGCGGATTGGCGCTGGAGCAGGGCCATCCAGTTGCTGATGTGCATGGGACACCTCCTCATGCACCCAAGGATGGGGCGCCCCTGTGAAAGTCCCGTGAACGTTTCTGGATTTCCGCTGCACGGATCAGGGAAATAGCTGTAACGCGAGGTGGGCCGCGGCGCGCGCGCTGCCCCCGGCGCCCTCCAATGTGGGCGCCAGCTCCATCACGTCGGCGCCCACCCAGGGCGCCGCCCAGCGGTG
Source organism: Acidobacteriota bacterium (assembly GCA_021786615.1). Classification (GTDB taxonomy): domain Bacteria; phylum Acidobacteriota; class Holophagae; order Holophagales; family Holophagaceae; genus JANXPB01. The sequence continues at coordinate 6,543 of JAJYMZ010000149.1, read as the reverse complement.
GATGGGCTGGAGCAGCGCCACGAGTTCCGTCACGCTGAGTCCTCCGGGCACGGGCTCCGCCACCGCCGGGCAATAGGCTGGATCCAGGACGTCGAGGTCCAGGGATATATAGGCCGGTCCTTGGGCCACCCGTGCGATGTCGCCTTGCAGCTGGGCCGAAAGGCGGCCATCGCGAAGGTCCCAGGGCGTCCACATGCGCACCCCCGCATTGGCGAGGAAGGCCAGTTCCTCGCTCTCGAAGCGCGGCGCCCGCAGACCGATCTGCACGGTGCGCCGCGGTTCGATCAGGCCTTCCTCGATGGCCGCCCTCACCCAGGTTCCGTGATGGTGGGCGGTGCCCCAGGCCTCTCCGATTCCGGCATCGGGATGGGCATCGAAGTGCAGCAGTCCCAAAGGGCCATGCTTGCGCCTGTGAGCCCGGAGCGCGCCCAGCGTCATCAAGTGGTCTCCGCCCAGCAGCAGGGTCCGGGCACCCCTGGCGATCCAAGCTGTGATGGTGTCCTGCACGGTGGAAAGCGCTGCTGGGATTCCGAAGGGCAGCGTGGGGATGTTGCCGCCATCCACCCAATCCAGGGCCGCGAAGCCCCGGGGGATTTCATCGGCGCCATTCCCTTGCAGACGCAGAGGCATGGGCAGCCGGCCCATTCCCAGGCTCGCGGCCCGCAACGCCCACGGCCCCAGTCGCGCGCCGGGACGGTTCAGCACACCCCCATCAAAGGGCGCGCCGAGCACCACGCCTTGAACCTCGGAAGGCTCGAGCTGGAGCGGCAGGCCAAGAAAGGGGGTAAGGCCCGTTCGAAGGCCTTGAAGCAGGAGGTCTGGAGTCACGAGCACCTCAATTCGAGTGCGGTCCAAGGTGGGCGCGGATCCTTTGCAGCCAGGCATCCTCGCTGCCGATGGGAGCCATGATGGCGCCCGGATGGATGCTCACCCGAGTGATCTCTGACCGGCAGAGCCCGTGGAGGTGAGGCGGAAGGGCGGCTTCGCCGATCCAAGGGTAATGGGCGTGGGGACTTTCCAGGCGCAGGGGCAGGACGGGGAGCCCCAGGCGGAAGGCGGCTCTCAAGCCCCCCTCGTACAGAGGCGCGAGGCCAATTCCCTTTGTGGTCGTGCCTTCCGGGAAGAGCAGGAATGGCGCGCCCGTCCGCCACTGCCGAACCAGTTCAAGCAAGGCCACGGCGCGATGCAGCGGAGCCTCCCGATCCACGAACTGAAGCCCGGCCCGGCGGGCGTGGCGGCCCAGCAAGGGGTAGCCTGCCACCTCGGCCTTGGCCAGGGTGAGCATGGGCCGGCGGGCCATGAGAACCGCCGGATCCAGCCAGCTTAAGTGGTTGGCCACCCAGATCTGGGCCCCATCGGGAATGGGCGTGGCGAGCTCGACTTCCACATGGAGCGCCCGCAGGAGCTGCCTGGCCCAATGGCTGAGCACCTGGGCGGGGTCCTTGGCCCGGCCCAGCCGCGGCAAGATCAGGGCGGTGCGGCCGAGAGCATTTCCCCAGGTCCATAGGGTCCTGGGATGCCAGGTCCCCTTGAGTACACATGGTTCCCCTGAAGCAGTCCCACATGCCCAGGTGCTCTCGGACAGACTCTGGATCATCGTCAAGACACGAGCCGCAGGCGCGTATATCGGGCCCGCGCGCGGTCGAGGTCCGACTTGGTGATGGCGGACCAGAGACGGCGGTCGCCCCGCTGGTAGTAGTCATCCACTTCGCGCACCACGCGCGCCCCCAGGGCATGGTGGACGCTGCGGGCATCCCGGTTATCCGGCTCCACCAGGAAGCGGCACTCGAGCATGTCCTCCTGGAAAAGCTTGGCGAGCATGGCGCGGATCAGCAGGTAGTTGACCTTGCCCTTCTGGTAGTCGGGATGCACCGCCAGCGTGGCGCAGTAGGCCACCTTCCCGTTGGGGAAGTTCAGCACGTACCCCGCGGGCCGCTCCCCATCCAACGCGATGAAGCACCATTCGGGGTAGAGTTCGGTGCAAAGCCGCAGGTAATGGGGACAGAGCTGGCCCGTGGCATCGCCGCCCCAGATCTCGCTTTCGAGGCGGCGCAGATGCCAGAAGTCCTCGCTCTCCAGGGGACGCACGACGTAGCGGGGGGATTGGATCTCGAGTGGGGCAGGGACCATGGGTGCACCTCTTCAGCCCCCAGCCTCAAGGATGGCTGTGAAAGCGCCGTGTCCATGCTGTCGAAAGCGCGCAGATTTTCTGGAACATGCCTGTGACCTAGGCAAGCCCATGCGCCTGGAACAGCGCAGCATAGCTGCGCGGCTCGATATGGGAGGCATCCAGGCCCAGGTGCTCCATGGCCAGCCGGATGGATTGAGGGTCACCTTCCAGTTCCAGGTAGCTGCCGAAGGGCGTTTCGTCCAGGCAGGCTTCCAGCCCATCCCGCTGGAAGGTCGCCCGGCGTTTGCTCATGCGAAACACCGGGGCATAGCCCAGCGCCGTGAGAATGCCTTCCATGGCCGCAGGGTCGGAGATGATGGTTTGGATTTCCGGCCGGATCTTCAGCGCCGGGTCGGGTGTTTGTGGCCCCTTCCAGGTCAGCAGGGATCTGCCGCCGTAACGGCGGAGCCTCAGCGCGCTGCCCTTTGAGATGAGCTCTCCGTCCCGGTCCCAAAGGACGCTCTCCTCAGCCTGCATGGGCTCCATGGGCGCGAAGCCCAGGGCGGTCAACAGAGGCCGAAGGGATTCGGTGGATGGGATGCGCAGTTTTACTTCGGTTTCTATCGGGAGCTGGTGTGCCATCCCGTTAATCTGTCATCGGTGCCACAGAAACGCTACTTAATCGCCACGCTCTTCATCGCCGGCATGCTTCTGCTGGTGGCGGTGGTGCAGGCTTTCAAGCCCCCCCGGGAAGGCGGCGTGGTGGTGGATCCAGCGGTGATCTCCCTGAATCTGGAAAGTTTCGAGGCCATCGCGGACCTGCGCCTTGAGGACGGCTGGACCCCTCGGTTCATAGCCAACCAGGACCCGGACCAATGGGAATCCTGGCCTTCCGAAGGCGGTTTCGGAACCCCTTGGGAACCGGCCTCGCCTTTCCTGGCGGACCAGGCCCTGGCGCTCAACGGGCCCGAGGGGCATAGCGAAGTCGCCTTGTGGCGCGGACTGGAATGGCGCCACTACCGGTTCGACGCACCCATGGCCTCCGCGAGGCTGGACCCGATCAAACAGAACCGATTGCTGGTGACGCTCGCCCTTGGCCGCGGGCGCTTTCAGACCAAGCTGCTTGAAGTGCCGGAGGGCCGGGTGCTATGGGCGGTGGACAGCGGCCCCTGGAGCCGCTTCAGCTGGGATGGAAAAGCGGTGCTGGTGGGTTTGGCGGATCCAGCGCAGACGCGGTGGCCGGGCTTTGCCCGGACACCGCGTGGGGAGCATGAGGGGGACGCAGAGGAAGCGAAGCGACCGGGCGGTCCCCCTCGTTCAGATCAAGTGGACCGGCTGCTGCTGACGGCTCTGCCCGTGGAGGGCGACTGGCCCGATTCCACCCTCGCTCCCTGGAACGAAAGCGGATTGCCGGGGCCCCCGCGCGGATATCCGGTGCGCCTGGAACAGCTCTGGGACGATGGACGGGATCTGCCGGGCCCGAAACTGCTCCTTCCCTGGTCCATGGACAGCCGGCTGTGGATGCCCCGGCGGGATCGCCTCTGGGTTTCGACCGGAGGCGTCTGGACCCTCTGGCGGCTGCGGTCAGGGCTGTGGCGCCGCGAGGCTAGCGGGCCGGGTGTCCTGTGGGCCCAGCCGCCCCGGTGGATGGCGCTGGTGGCACCCTCTCCCGAAGGCGCCATCCGTTCCCGGAGTGCCGCCGACGCCGCGGAATGGAAAGCGATGGAGGCGGATGTGCCGCCCTGGCCGGCCTATGATGCAGCCTGGCTCTGGCGCAAGGATGCCTCCCAAGGCGCCCTGACCGCCTGGGACCTGCGCTGGAATGAAGCCGAATCAGCGCTTCCCAAAGAGCGTCAACGGACCTCGTTATGGAATGCCTACCGCCCTGAGTGGAGGTCGGCTTCAAATCTGCGCGCATCCGTCCGTGGCTGGCTTCCGTCTGGACCGCAAGTGGCGCTGAGGGAGTTGGAGGGCGTGGCGTGGGTCTGGGTGGGGGATCGCGTCCTGCTGGTGCGTCTGGTGAACACCGAACGATTGCGCCAGCTCAAAGGCGCCGCTTATTGAATTCATTCGCAGACCTCCCCTCGATTCTGGTAGCGTGATCGCAGCAACTCATCTCGCAATCCTCCCGAGGGAACCATGCCCCGCCTTCTCCTTGTGGACGACAACCCAAGCATTCACAAGATCGCCGAAACGCTTCTCGGCTCGAGTTCCATCGAGCTGACCTGCGTGGGATCCGCCAGTGAAGCCCTGATGCTGCTGGATTCCGGAGAGAGGTTTGACATCGCCTTGCTGGACACCGCCATGCCCGTCATGGATGGATGGGAACTGCTTTCGCGGATGCGCAAGCATCCGGAATCCGCCTTCATTCCCATCGCGATGATGGCGGGTGTGCTGGACACAGTGGACCCCGAGAAGCTCAAACACGCTCCCATCCAAGGTTTCATCAAGAAACCCATCGAACTTCGCGAATTGGCGGAGCGGGTCCAGCAGCTGCTGGCCACGCCCGTGACCCTTGCGGAATCCGAAAGTACCGAAGGCGAGCCCACGGTGCTTTCTCCCTTCTCCACGGTCCCGGGCACGAAGATCAAAAGTCTGCCGGAGTTTCGCGATGTGGCGATGGATCCAGCACCCGATGAAACCAAGGACGAGAGTGAACAAGATGATCTATTGCTCCTGACGCCTGAAGATTTCTGGTTCGAGGAAGCCCCGGCGGAAGCTGGCTCGGATGATTTCCTGTTGGCGCAGGCCACGGCACAGGCCATGGCGGAGGCCCAGGATCGGGCCCCGCTCAGCCTTGCGGGTCCCACGGATTCAACCCTGGACTTGGAAGAGTTGGATCTTGAAGCCCTGAAGGATCTTCCGAACGAAATGCCCACTTCGGAAACCCCAACCCAGCCCGAGGTACCTGAATTCTCAAGTTCGCTGCCCCCGGGGGAATCCATTGCAGAGGCTGGCGAAGCGCCGGTGATGACTTCTGAGGATTTGGGCGAGCCAGCCGAAGCCCCTGATACAGACGAGGGGGACCGCCCGCTCCCTTCTTTCGCTCTGCGTCCCCCTCGCGCTCCCCACGTGCTGCCCGGGCAAAGCCCGGACATCACGCCTTACGAAGAGGAGACCCTCGCCATTCCGGGTCTCGCTATGCGCGCCCAAGCCTTATCGGCGCAGGACCCCTACCTCACCGATAGGCCCGTGCAGGAATTTCTCACGGAAGACATGCCTGCTCATGAATTTTCAGATCTAGGGGAGCCATCGCACCTGGCAGTCTTCACGCCTGAGAGCCTATCGGTGGATACCCCCGCGCCGGTGGAATTCGAATTCTCCACTCCGCCAGTCCAAGTCCAGGATGAGCCGGCGTTCCCATCCGCCACGGCCATGCCCGCAGTGGAACGACCCGCCCTGCCGCTGGGGGCGAATGCCCCGCGCGACGCGGCCGCGCTCGTCCAAGTCCTGATGTCTGATCCGGCCTTGATGGATGCCTTGACCAGGGCCGTGGTGGCCAGGCTGGGTGATCAGGCCCTCCGTGAGATAGCATGGGAGGTGATGCCGGAACTGGCTGAGAAATTGCCACGCTAGTTCAGTCATCAGCAATGCTCAACCATTGCGCATCGCCCTGGAAACAATTCCGGGCACACATCCACTTCGCCCATAGGCTTAACCCGAATGATCACTGGCTACAACACCGACGTCCGGCACGGCAATCGGATCTATCACGTCCAGACCGAGGACAAGGGATTCTCAAACCCGAAAATCGAGACGCTGATTTATGTGGGCGGCGAGATCCTGGATAGCTACAGATCTTCCTATGAAGATCTGATGGCGAATCCCCCGGTATCCGAGGCCACCATCCAGGTCCGGATGGATGACCAGCACAAGGCCATCATCCGGGACATCAAGAACGGCAAATACGACAGTACACCGCCAGATCTGCAAGAGCAGCAGGTGTTCAACGAACGCGCCCTGGACCTGGCCATCCTGGAATACCTGCAGCAAGAGGGCGAGGTGGACACCTTGGAATTGGTCCTCGAGAAACCCTTAGCACCGATTTTCGGCCAACGGTTCGATGTGCAGATGCGCGCGCGCTTGACCAATAGCCAGAACCCGGTGCGTGGGGCCGACGTGGCCATCCGCTTGATCTCAAGCCTGAAAAAGGCTGTGCCCCTGGTGAACGGCAAAACCGATGAAGAGGGTATTTTCCACGGTCATGTGGAACTTCCCCCCAGCCAGCCGGGCCACTGCGCCATCGTGGTGAGCTGCGCCTCAGAGTACGGGAACGATGAACTGAAGGCCCTGGTGGGCTCCTGAACTGCCTCTAGGTCGTTGCGCCAAAACAACTTGGTCATTTGGGGGACGGACCGTTCAGGATAGGGGCCGTGGCCAAACAACCTGAACTCTACAGGTTGTTTTGGCACGGCCCCTAAGCGTCCTACGGG
>JAJYMZ010000224.1 GCA_021786615.1 Acidobacteriota bacterium | reverse complement strand
TACAAAAACGGCTTCAACCCGGATCTTGCATATGGACAGGATGAAATTGGCTTCAGGCCTCAGGCTACGGGCTTCAGGCAAAACATCGTTTCGCATTGGGCTGTGCCATTGGCGATGCGAACCTGAAGCCTGCAGCCCGAAGCCTGGAGCCAAAGGGGGTCACGCAATCGCAAAATCCGGATTCAAACCATTAGTGGGCGAGGCGCGACATCATGGCGTAGATGATGAGCAGCAGCAGCAGGACGCCCAGGCCGAAGAAGATGTACCCGAAGCTGCGGGCGATGCCCTTCCAGGCCTCCCACTCGTCCTTCACCCGGAAGCTGTCCAGGCGGCCTTCGGCCAGCAGCCGGTCGTACCAGCGCTTCCGCTCGTGGATCAGTTCGGTCTTGGACACCCTTCCTGAGAAGATCACGGTGTCCATGGGGAACTTCTCCAAGCGGAAATGCGTGTTGAAGAAGTGGACGGTGAAGATGAAGCCTGCGGCCAGCAGGGCTTCATCCGAGTGGATGATGAGCGATACATTGATCATCCAGCCGGGCATGAAGCGGCTGAAGAACTCAGGGAACCACATGATTAGGCCCGAGACGCCGATGGCGAACACGCCCCAGAACACCGCGAGATAGTCGAATTTCTCGAAATAGGTCCAACGGTCGAACTGCGGCTTCGGTCCCTTTCCAAAGAACCACTTGTTGTGGTCCACGAAGTCCTTCAGATCCTGCTTGGTGGGGATCATGGAATCCGGGTGGCTCGCGGCCTTCCAAACCCGGCTGACGGCCAGCTTCCCGGTCTCCGGGTCGCGCAGGTATCCGCGGTTCTTCCAGAAATGGACGAGGGTATCGCTGATGTGGAGCGCGAAATACAGGAACGTGATGACCGCGCCGAAATGATGCAGGGTGCGGGCCACCGACGGACCGCCCAGGATCCCGAACATGGCCTTCGCCCAGTCCGTGTAGTAGAACTTCAGTGGCATGCCGGTGAGCACCAGCAGCAGGAAACTCGTGACCACAAGCAAGTGCAGGAATCGCTCAAAGGGCTGGAAGCGCGTGAACTGCTCATCGTCCTTGGCGATCTTGATCTTCGCCTCCCGGAACTGCTTCGAGTCGTGGCGATAGAGCCAGATGGACCGGAAAAGCCAGAGGAAGGTGTGCGCGCCGAAAACCGTGAAGGTGCCGACCAGGAGAATCGTCATGGCCAGGAAGACGTAATAGAGCTGTGGGTAATTCTTCCGGTCCAGCGGATTGGCGTGGGGCGCATAGCGCGCGAAACTGGCGTTGGCCTTGGGATGGCATTGCTTGCAGGTCTCCACGATGTGGGCCGGCGAGAGCCTGGAATTGGGATCATTCACGCGCAGCACATCGTGGTGTCCGTGGCAGTCGTAGCAGGCGGCCACGTCTCGGGCGGTGTTCGCCTTCCCTAGGGCCATGGCCTTGCCATGGTAGGTGTCGCGGTAGTGCTCCAGGCGGTCCGCATGGCACTTGCCGCAAGTCTGGTCCGCGCGGGATTTGAAATGCCCGCCATTGGGCGTTTCGATCTGGTGGGCGGTGTGACATTGGATGCACACCGGGCCCCGGGGGTCCCCCTTGGCCAGCAGCTGGCCGTGGATGCTCTTGTTGTAGATTTCCTCCACGGTGACGTGGCACTTGCCACAGGTCTTAGCGACGTTGGCGTGGTTGATGGGTGAGCTGCGGTCCACGCTGCGCTTGATGTCGTGGATGCCGTGGCAGTCATTGCAGCTGGGCGCCACGATGAGCCCCTTCTTCAGCAGGGCCTGCCCATGGATGCTCTCCTGGTACTGGCTCCCCACGGAGGGGTACTTCATCTTGTATTCCTCGGTGATGTTCTTGTTGGCATGGCATTTCGCGCACGTCACCGGAAGGTTCATCTTGTAGACCGGAGAATCGGTCTGCTTCACGGGGACGATGTAGTGGTTGCCATGGCAGTCCGTACAGTTGGCGGCGGCCGAGGCGCCCATGGCCTTGCTCATGCCATGGATGCTGGCCTGATAGATCTTTGATTCCTCGGTGTGGCAGGCCCCGCAGTCCACTTTGGGTGGTGGATTGCCATCATTTGGATGGTCCTTGTTGATGTTTGAGTGGCAGTTCTTGCAGGTGAGCGAGGCATGCACGGCTTTGCCGAACCGGGCCGCATCCACGAAGAGGGAAAGAGTGGTTCCGTTGGGGCCTTCCTTCGTGAAATCCTTGTCGCCGTGGCAATCCAGGCAGTTCTCCTGGGCCGGCATCCCGATGGGTGTGGCATGGAGCGCCGCCGGACTCATGAGCAAGCTGGCAAGCAATGCCAAGCGCAGGCTACCCCTGCGACGGCTTCGGCCCAGATGGTCTTGAAGGGTGGATCGAGTGGGAGGCATGGGGCGGTCCTGAGAAATAGTCATGAAGACGGACAAGGGCTCTGTCGGGCTATGAGGGGTTGTCGGGATCGTTTTCCGGGCCCAGGCCTTGCTGCTTAAGGACCTTCCGGTAGTACTCGGGCCGGGTCTCGCGCAGATGGCCGGCGGAAGCCTTGCCATTGAGCCAGGCCAGGTCCATGGGGTAGACATCCGGATCGAAGATCACCAGGTACCAGTGCCAGACCAGGATGGAAAGGGTGGCGAGGATGGCTTCGTACCAGTGGGCCGTGGTCGCGGCGTCCATGACCCATTTCGGGAAGTGGCTCAGGCTCCAGTTTTCGGCCCAGAGCAGCAGGCCCGTAACGGCCATCACCATCGTGCCCCACATGAAGGCCCAGTACTCCATCTTCTCGGCGTAGCTGAACATGCCGAAGGTGGGCCTTGCCTTTGAAAGACCCAGATTGAAACGGAACATGTTGAAGATGTCCCTGGCGTCCTGCAACGTGGGCAGGAGGGCGGGAACAATGACGCGATCGCGCTTGACCAGCGCCAAGTGTGCCAGGTGATAGAGCGTGGCCGCGGAGATGGCCAGGGCGGCGATGCGGTGGATGAGCCCTCTCAAAGTGGGAGAGAAATTGAAGAGCGCCTTGACCCAGGCCGCCTCGGGGTACTTCAGCGCGAAGCCCGTGACCACCAGTGTGATGAAGCTCGCCATGACCATCCAGTGGGCGATGCGGAAGTTCAGGTTCATGCGCGGGAGTTGCTCGCCAGACTCATTGGCATGCCTGCCTCGCCGCAGCTTGGCAAAGTAATCCAGGCCGTTGTGCAGCAGCATGAATCCGATGGTGAGGGGAATCAGCCATAGATAGGCGTAGCGGATCCATTTCACGGAGACGTGTTCGGCTATGCTCGCGGACCGCACATGCACCGGGCCGATGGCGAAGCGCTGCCCCACGCCCGCGTGACAGCGTCCGCAGGTCTGGCTGAGGTTCTTAGGGTTGATGGTGGAGCGTGGATCGCTGGAGGCGAGGATGTTGTGGATGCCATGGCAGGAGGCGCAATTGGCGACGGTCTGGGACCCGCCCCGGGCCGCCAGCCCGTGAAAGCTATCCTGAAAACTGGGCAGCTTGTCCTGGGACAGGTTGTAGCGGGAGGCCAGGCGTTCATCCGCATGGCAACGCCCGCAGGTCACCACCGAGACCCGCGCGGGATTCACCAGCGAGCCGGCCTCGGATGGCGCCAGAATGGTGTGTTCGCCGTGGCAGCTGGTGCAGTCGGGCGCGTCTTTGGAGCCGGCTTTCACCGCGACGCCATGCACGCTTTGGGAGTACACCTCCAGGATGCCCGAATGGCATTTACCGCACGTTTCCGCCACAACTTTGTGGCCGGTCCTGGATTTTTCGTCATTCCCCGGAAGGATGCCATGGCTGCCGTGGCAGTCGGAACAGGAGGCCGCGTTCTGGTCTCCGCGAGCCACCGCGCGGCCATGGATGCTCAAGCGATAGGCTTCCACGGGTTTGGCGAAGGGGATCTTATGGCGCGCGAGGAATTCTGGATTGGAATGGCAGGCTCCGCAGGTGCCGGCGAGATTTTTCTTCGTGGTGCTGGACGCCGGATCGCTGGCGGGGAGCATCTCGTGCGGGGCACCGTGGCATGAAGTGCAGCTCGCCGCATCGGTCATCCCATTCTTCTTCGCGCTGCCGTGGACGCTGCGGGCATACTCCTTGGCTTCATCCCCATGGCAGGAGGCGCAACTGACCTTCGGCGGTTTGCCCGCATGGGGCAGGGTGGTGATGCCGCTGTGGCAGTCCCGGCACGCCAGGCTTCCGTGGATGCTTTTCCCGAACCGCGATAGGTCTAATTCGTGGCACGTGGCGCACTCCTGCCCTTGGGCCGGTGGCGCTGCTGGGCTGGCCGGCGACAGCATCAGCGAGAGCAATCCAGCCAGGACGAAGGACATAGGTGCCTCAAGCAGGGCCACTATCCCAAATTCCCTAAGCCCTTGGATCGCATTTTGATTTCAGCCGCGGCCAAGTCCATTAAATTAGCGTTGATCTGGAGCACTTGTGACCAAGTACCGTCCGCTTTGGAAATGCTGTGATCATTGCCCCGTGGCATCCATCACAACTATCCCGTGGAACCCGCAACTTGGCGCTTTTCCAAGGGCCAATTACCCTATGCTGATCAATGTTGTTACATGACCTTTTGGAGTTCCAATGATGAAGAATATATTCGCGAAGGTGTCGCGGAATCCCGTCAGCTTGGCTGGCGTGGTGATCACCACCATCAGCGCCATCATTTTCCTGACGCTGTTTGCTATCGACTTAGTGGGTTTCAGTGGTGGTCCTTACGTCGGGATCATGGCCTTCTTTGTGGTCCCGGCCTTCTTTGTGGCTGGCCTGCTCCTGATTCCCTTCGGGCTTTGGCGCGCCCGGCGCAAGGCCCGGCTGGCGGTTGAGGCCGGTGAGGAACCGCCATCCGAGGAGTTCCCCATCATTGATCTGAATATGGTCCGGGTCCGCAAGACCGTGCTGATCATCGCGGCGCTCACGGTCGTCAACGCGGTCATCATCGCCACGGCCACCTATAAAGGCGTGGAGGTGATGGGCTCCACCCAGTTCTGCGGAACGGCCTGCCATAGCGTGATGGCGCCAGAATTCACCACCTACCAACGCTCTCCGCATTCGAGGGTCAAGTGCGTGGAATGCCATATCGGATCCGGTGCCAGCTGGTTCGTGAAATCTAAACTTTCCGGCTCCTGGCAGCTGGTGTCGGTGCTCTTCAAGCTGTACGAGCGGCCCATCCCGACCCCCGTCCACAATCTGCGCCCCGCCCGGGACACCTGCGAACAATGCCATTGGCCCACCAAATTCGTGGGCGACCGCTTGAAGGTCATCACCAAGTTCGATGAGGATGAGGCGAACAGCGAGAAGAAGACCGCCCTCCTGCTCCATGTGGGAGGAACTCAAGGATCCACCTCCCGCGGCATCCACTGGCACGTGGATCGCGGCGTCCACGTGACCTACGTCTCGGATGACAAGCGCGAGAACATCGGTGACGTGGACTTGACGCTGCCGGATGGCTCCCATCGGATCTACAAGGCTTCCACGGCGCTCGCGAAGCCAGCCAAAGGTGTCCGGAACATGGACTGCGTGGATTGCCACAACCGGCCCTCACATATCTACCGTCTGCCGGAGGGAGAGGTTGATGCCGCCATGCAGGATGGGCGGATTGATCGCAGCCTGCCCTTCATCCATCGCGAGGCCGTGAAGGCGCTCAAGGGCAGCTATGCCACGCGTGAGGAAGCTTCCGAGAAGATCCGCCAGGCCCTTCAGGGTTTCTACACAGCCTCGTATCCTGATGTGGCCAAGGCCAAGTCCCAGGCCATTGACGCGGCGGTGGTGAGCGCGCAGGGCATCTATAATTCCAATGTCTGGCCCAGCATGAAAATCGCCTGGGGCGCGTATCCCAGCTTCCTGGGCCACACCGCGGCCACTGGTTGTTTCCGCTGCCACGATGACGAACACAAGACCGCCGATGGCCGCAAGATCTCCCAGGATTGCACCCTCTGCCATTCCTTGCTGGCCCAGGATGAAGCCGATCCGAAAATTTTGAAGGATCTGGCCCAGCCCTGAATTGAGCTATCGTCGTTCACCGAAAAAAAGCGGCGCGGAATGCATCCGCGCCGCTTTCGTTTTTGGGCCTTTGAGGGTCTATTTCTTGTAGTCCTTGAGCCAGTTCAGGTCAACCTTGTCGGCCTTGTGCTTGGCCTTCTGGTCCATCAGGAACTTGCCCATGTCCGTCAGGCTCTTGGCATCGGGTTTCGCGCCGGTATGGCAGGACTTGCAGTTCTCGACGTTCTTGAAGCCGAGCTTCTGGGCTTCCTTGACCCAGGGCATTTTTGCGGAGACTGGCAGGGCGCAAATGAATGCGGCAGCGGCCAGCAGAAGGGTGGAACGACGCATGGCGCCTCCTTGGAGGAATGGGCCTTTGGAATATCCTGGGGCCGGGGTTTAAAGAACTGCGGAAAGAGATACCAACGGGTGGTGGGGGAGCTTCAGCTCCAGGGATATCTGCTTGGGAAACCATCCACCCGTCCGGAATGGTGAGGCGAAATCCGGATTGGGGGACGCGAGCAGCATGGCCCCGCCACCCAAGCGGTTCAAGCGACCCAGATCACAATTCGCCGTCATCGAGCCGAAAGATTCCGCTGATCCCCAACGATTCAATTCCTCAGCATGCCCGCGATGAGGAAAGCCATTTCCAGGCTTTGGGCGCCATTGAGCCGGGGGTCGCAGCCGGTTTCGTAGGCCCGGGGCAGGTCAGACTCCGAGACGCCCACATTGCCGCCCATGCATTCGGTGACGGCCTCGCCGGTGAGTTCGAAATGGACACCGCCCAGCTGGCTGCCCTCGGCCGAATGGATTTCGAAGGCTTGGCGCAGCTCGGACAACACGGATTCAAAATGCCTGGTCTTGAGGCCGCCGCCGGTTTTCACGGTGTTGCCGTGCATGGGATCGCAGCTCCAAAGCACGGTGTGGCCCGTGCGTTTCACGGCGTGGATGAGCGCGGGCAGATGCTCCCGGATCAGCCCGGCGCCAAAGCGTGTGATGAGCGTGATGCGGCCCGGCGCATGGGTGGGATCCAGCAGTTGCAGGAGCTCGTTCAAGTCCGAGGGCGTGGCGGTGGGGCCGAGCTTCACGCCAATGGGATTCTTGATGCCCCGCAGGTATTCCAGGTGCGCGCCCTCTAGGTCGCGGGTGCGTTCTCCCACCCAGAGCATGTGGGCTCCCAGGTTGTAATAACCGCCGCCGTGGGCCAGGGAGGAGAGCCCTTGGCGCGCGCCCCCACTGGCCTGTCCTTCGCCTTCATCGTTGGGAACCCATCGCGTGAGGGCTTCTTCGAAGGGCAGCAGCAGTGCTTCATGGCTGGTGAAAAAGTCAATGCGCTCGAGGGTGCCCCGTTCCACTCCACCCAGGGCTTCGAGGAATTCCAGCGATTCCCTGACCTCTTCCAGGACCGCCTGATAGGGTTTGGTGCTTGTTTGATTCAGCTCCCATCGCTCAGGATGATGGAGGTCCGCGAAGCCGCCTTCGATCAAGGCCCGGATGTGGTTCAACGTGGCAGAGGCGTGGAAGTAGGCCTGGACCAGGCGCTCGGGATCGGCCTTGCGGCCCTTCTGGGTGGCCTCCAGCGAGTTCACCAGGTCGCCCCGATAGACCGGCAGGTCGAGTTCCCTTCCACCCGCTCGCACCTTTTCGGTGGTGCTGCTGCGGGGTTTCGCATATTGGCCGGCGATGCGCCCCACCCTCACCACGGGACGCCGCCCGCTGTGGGTAAGGACCACGGACATCTGGAGCAGGACCCTTAGCTTGTCGGCGATGGCCTCGGCATTGCAATCCTTGAATTGTTCCGCGCAATCCCCGCCCTGGAGCAGGAAGCGCTTGCCCGCGGACGCTTCGGCCAGCAAGGTGCGGAGGCGCTGGACTTCCTCTGGCACCACCAGCGGAGGCAAACGCCGCAGCTGCCCCAGGCAGCGCTCCAGTTCGGAGGGATTGGCATAATCAGGCTGCTGCGCGGCGGGCCGGCCTTGCCAGGAGTGGGGGTTCCAGACTGCCATCAGAAATCCAGCCTAGCAGAGCCTCCGGATTCAGCTTCGACTGGCGCGATCCAGCGGTAGCCTTCGCCCCCCACCGTCGCGATCCAAGGCCGGCCTTCATCTTCGCCAAGTTTTCTGCGCAGGTTGGCGATGTGCACATCCACGGTGCGGGGCGTGGGCCTTGCATCCGCGTCCCAGGCCAGTTTCAGCAATTCCATGCGGCCGTGGGTCCGCCCGGGATGGGTGATGAGAATTTCAACCAACCGGAATTCCCGGGGTGTCAGGTCCAGGGTTTTCCCAGCACGGATGACTTCCAGGGCTGGCAGATCAAAACGGAAGGGGCCGCTCTTCAGGGTGTGAGGGCGGTCCAGGGGCCGCGTGCGGCGCAGGATGGCCTTGATGCGGGCCAGCAATTCCAGCACTGAGAAGGGCTTCACCATATAGTCGTCAGCCCCCAAGGAAAGGCCCTGGATCCGATCCGCCTCGGCGCCCCGGGCCGTGAGCATGAGGACCGGCACGGGGTCCTGCTGCTCTCGAAGCTGCTTCAGGACTTGGTAGCCGTCCAGGGTGGGCAGCATCAAATCCAGCACGATGAGATCCGCGCGGTTCGCGCCATGCGCGGCCAGGGCAGGGCCGCCATCATCCACGGCGGTGACCACGTAGCCCTCGAAAGCCAGGTTGTTGGTGAGTAGCTGGCGGAGGCTGGGCTCGTCTTCTACCACTAGAACGTGAGTCATTGGGGAGACCTGCCAAGGAGCGATGGATTGGATTCCCAAAGATACAGTCAGTGCGCTCGGGATTCCAAGACGCTCGCTAGAGTCCCATGAATGCGATCAGGCGATGGGGATTTCCAGCGTGGCGTGAAAGCCCTCACCCGGAGCCGAGGCGAAGCTGAGACCCCACGGGGCCCCATCCGCGAGGCGAAGCCGAGCGGGAGCACAG